>DAOWDF010000032.1 GCA_030639165.1 Alphaproteobacteria bacterium | reverse complement strand
TTCTCTTTGTCGTATTTATATTTCTCGGTTTCATCGCCTGTTGGCTCCATAAAGCTAGGAGGGGCAACACGTGTTACCAAGTCAGCTGCTTTTGCCAATATTTCAGTGGCGCTGATTTTTGCATGGTTAATTTGCTTGGTTAGTTCTCCAAAAGCTGTTTCGAATGCTTCTTTTGCTATTTCTACGCCCATTACCATCATTTCTTTAATCTCGCCTAATGATGGAATTGATCCTTCGGCGCTGTCACCAAAGCGCAATGACATTAAGCTTTGTTCTTCAGGTTTTTTCTTAGCCATTTTTTTGCCGCCGCCGCCGCTTTTGCCGCTAGATTTACCTTTTGATTCTTCGTCATCCTCTTCATCTTCACTAGAGTTATCATTGATGACTTTGATATTAATATGAGTAGGCATCTGGAAACATACTGGATATTTTTTTGTAACAGCAGGAGCCAGTTGTTTACCGCTTAGACCTGGTTTGATATCTATCTTAATATTTTCAGGGTCACGCCAGTCAACGACAACGCAGTGATTCTTATATTCACCAATTTGCTGGCATGGTTTTACTATGCGCTTGCCTGGATATATTGAATCCTTAATATCTGCGTCTTTCAAAAATTTCTTTACGTTTACTTGCATTATTTATACTCCAAAGTAACCATGTTAAATGTCGGTGGCAATATATTCATGTTTTCATAATTTAATCTATAATCGCTCCAAAACCTTAATAAACCCTTAATTTTTGGAAAATAGTCTAATTACTGTAACTGCGTGGCAGTATGTTTTGCATGAGATGGTGGATTTCTGTTACAGTAGATGAGAGGTTTTTATATAAGAGATTGGTAACATGAAACGTAAGATTATCTGTTTATTTATGGTATGTGTTTTTGGCGCAGTGACTTTGCAGCCGAGTGATAGCGCCCGAGCTGCGAAACTGTGGAACAGTCAGACTGATAGGGCTGGTGATTCTGAAAAGGGTAAAAGAAGGATATATTCTCCTAATAAGACTAAGGGGAGCCAAAAGAGAACTTTATATAACCGTAAAGGTCAGGGTAGAGCGGTTATTTCAAATTCTAGATCATCACGAGAATTAAACAGTATTGAAGCTTATAAAAGAGTAAAAATGGCAGGGCAAAAGCCTTCTAAGCTATGGAAGTTTATGGACTCGTCAGCGGCAAGTAATCGTCAGAGTGATATAGATATGGCATTGCAGCAAGAGTATAATATCAATAAAAAAGCCGCTGTAACGATGATTAATGCATTAAAAATAAGAGGTCAGGAGCGTGCTTTAAATGCAAGAAAAGATAAGGCTAGACTTGCTAAATATAAGGCAGATCAAGCAGCAAAAAAGCGATATAGATTAGAAATAAGAAGTAAGGCCATAGAAAAGGCAGAAAAGATTGCTAAGAGACAGTCTCGAGGTAAGAAAAAATCCGAAGCGGATGAATTGGCTGCAAAGCTGTATAATCCTTATCTTAGTGAAGAGGGTTTAAATAAGCCTGGTAAGTCATTTAAGAAATACTAATTTATCATATTGCATTGTTTGTTACTTCTAATGTGATAGATTTTAGATCATGGATATCACCACAAATATATTGTCGTTAATTGCTATGCTTGGAGTTATAGGCTGGTTGGCTGTCCTTCTTGGTGTTGGCTATGCGTAGATATAACATTTTAGCTATTATAAATGCCTATGATTATCGGGTTGTTTGTTTATTTATGGCATGTGTTATTTATGCAGTTTTAGGCTCTCCCACGCCAGATAGTTTTGGTATGAAGGAGCTGATGGTTGGTTCATTTTTGGTTATAAGTATTGGTGTGGGGCAGGCGCGTGACGTTTTATTACAGCCAGTGAAAAACTGCTTTTGGCGAAATGCAGGACGGGTATTTTTAATTTATGGCTTATCTATGCCATTAATTATGGGGGTTGTATCAGGTCATAATCTAAGTGCAATTATGCGCGATATAATGCCGTTTTTATTCCTATTTTTACCAATCTTTTTGTACGAGTTATTGAGGTCAAAGCCACATCATTTCCGCTTAACCTTGTTTGCTGTTTTAATTATAGGCTTTTTATTTTCAGGGCGCTCTATTATGGGCATTACCGGAGGTGAGCAGCTATATCTTGAGAATATGCCGACAGTATTGTTCTTTGCGCTTTTTATGATTGGCTGCGCTGTTAGCGTTATTATGAAGGGGGTAAGTTTAAGGACTATTGCTGCCTCATCTATTTTAATAGGGCTTAGCCTTGTGCCTATTATGGCTATGGTAATGACTTTGCAGCGTGCAAGCTTAGGGGCTGTTGCTTTATATATTACGATGATCGCGGGCTATTTTTTCTATAAATCACCTGTGCGGGTTTTTGTATTATCCATAGTGGGGGTGGTAGTTGTTCTTATCGTTAATATACCATTTTTGACAGTATTCTTATCATTATGGGATAAAACGCAGCAGGTTGGACTTAATATGCGTCCGCAAGAGTTTCAGGCGGTTTGGGATGTTATAAGCGTTAGCCCACTAACATTTTTATTTGGCACAGGATGGGGAGGGCAGTTTAATTCTCCCGCCGTGGGAGGCTTAAGTGTGAATTTTACACATAATTTTTTTAGCTCGGTTTTGTTAAAGGCGGGGGCTATGGGGGTTATCTTGTGTGTGTCTTATGTAGCGGGGCTTTTAGAGGTTTTGGTTAGAGTTACTTTGAGGAATCCAGTATTAGGATTTGCACTTTCTGCGCCTATTTTAATAGATTTAAGCCTTTATGCCAGCTTTAAATCACTTGATTTTGGTTTAGTGCTTTTGATGATATCAGGTTCTTTGCTATATTTAAGAGGTAATAATGAACCCGAATCGCTTCAAGTAATTGTGAATGAATAAGCCCAGTATATTATTTATAAATAGAGTATATCCACCTGTGCGTGGCGCAACTGGCAGGATGTTATGTGATCTGGCCGAAGAGTTAGCGCAGAAGGGGTGGGCTGTAACAGTGATTTCTTCAGGCAGTGATAAGTTTGATGATAAAATTATTGAAGATGTTCGGGTTGTCCGAGTTAAGGGAGCGGAGCGTTTAAGCGGAACTTTTTCTTATATGATAGTGTGGTTTCGGATGCTGGTTATGGCTTTACGATCTGATAGGCATGACATCGTTGTAAGTATGAGTGATCCACCACTTATTATTGTAGCAGGTGGGATAGTTTCTAAATTTAAGAAGAGCCGTCATATAAACTGGTGTCAGGATTTATATCCTGATGTGCTGCCCGCGCTGGGTATAAAGTTTCCCGAAATCTTCATGAGATTATTTAAGGCTTCTCGCGTTAAAGCGATGAAAAAATGTGATAAAATAATAACTTGCGGTAAATACATGTCTCAAAATATTGTCGATGACGGTGTTTATGAGAGCAAGGTTGCTGCTGTTTCAAACTGGCCTGATAATGAGTTAACGGAGACCAAGGCATCTAGTTTTAATTATGTCTCGGATAAGAATACTAAGCCGGATAATGTACGTCCGTTTGACAAACAAATTAAAACCAAAAAGCGTTTTAGGGTTTTATATTCAGGTAATATAGGTTTGGCTAATTCTGTAGATACGATATTGGAAGCAGCTATTTTGCTTGATAATCAAGATAGCGACATAGAGTTTGTTTTTGTTGGTGATGGGGCGAGATTTGATCATATAGCTGAAAAGCGATCATTTATGGCTTTGGATAATATTAGGTTATTACCTTATCAGCCAGCTTCTAATATACGTGATATGATGGAAAGCGGTGATGTGCATTTGATTACCATGAATGATGCAGCATTAGGATGTATCGTGCCGTGTAAGATATACTCAGCAATGGCGGTGGCTAGACCTTGCATATTTATTGGCCCTAAAAAATCTGAAATAGCGGATATTATTAGTGACTATGGTAGCGGCCTTGTAGTTGCTCAAGGTGATGCTAAGAATCTGGTTAATGCGTTGCTGCATTTCAGGAATAGCAGTGAGGCTTGGTTTGATGCGCATCATGGTGCGATAAAGGCGCGTAAGGCATTTACACCGTCTGTCTCTATAGGGGAATGGATAGGATATGCCGATCAAGTTATTAAGCAGAGTAATATACGCAACTCTATTAGTATATTACCTTTAAGCGGGGAAGTTGGTGATGTTGTCTGATAAAGTGCTGGCGCAGGATAAAACGTTATTTGATGTTGTCATCGATCTTTGGAAGGCAAAGGTTTACCTGATTTTTTTTGCTGTTATAGCGCTGATAGGTGCTTTTGTTTTTATCAGTATTTCTCCTAAATATTATCGAGCGAATATGATTATTGCTCCAGCGGTTAATATGGGGCAGGGCATGAGTTCGGCTCTAAATATTGGTGAAGGATCTATACAAACACAGCCTGATGAGTTGCAAAGCTCTGCGGCTTTCTTACGCTTTGAGACTATATATGACGGGGTTTCGGTGGCGTCGATTCTGATGAAGAATAAAAATATAATGTCTGAATTGCCAAAAAATGACTGGTCGGTAGAGAATCTATCTGAATATTTGCGTAAAAATATTAAGCTTGAGCCAGTAAGCGGCACTTATTTGCGCAAAATAATATATTTTCATACTAAAAAGGAATTTGCAGAATATATGGTGGCGCAGATCCATAGCTCTAGCGATAAGATAATTCGCAAAGGAGTTTTGCATGAGGTTGAGGGGCGCATTTTATATTTGAATAAAGCGCTATCGGTTACCACTAATCAAGTGCATAGACGGAATTTGACCTCTATTTTGCTGGATCAGGAGCGTTTAAAGATGATGGTTTCATTAGATCAGCCCTATGCGGCGGCTATAATCGAGCC
Organism: Alphaproteobacteria bacterium; assembly: GCA_030639165.1. GTDB lineage: Bacteria > Pseudomonadota > Alphaproteobacteria > Micavibrionales > Micavibrionaceae > UBA1672. The sequence goes on along the minus strand of DAOWDF010000032.1, from coordinate 2,158 downwards.
TCCATCAGTATCGTCAAAGCCGCGCTGGCCTGACCCTTATGCTATTTATCCAGTATTTTTGCTGGTTGGTTTGCTATTGGGGTTTGTGACTTATGGTTTACGCCATCATGGATAAAATCCCTGTATCTGTGCTTATAGCTACTAAAAATGAAGAGAAGAATATAGCGCGCTGTTTGGCGGCTCTACTGGATTTTGCGCAAGTAATAGTGATTGATTCGCATAGTGATGATATGACTTGCGAGATAGCTTCGGAGTTAGGGGCGCGGGTTGAAATGTTCAAGTGGAACGGATTATATCCGAAAAAGCGGCAATGGTGTTTGGATAATCTGGATATAGCTTATGATTGGGTATTCTGGGTGGATGGCGATGAAGTCGTTACTTCTAAATTAGTTGGTGAGATTCGTGAATTATTCGATGGACGTGTAAAGGATTCTGGTTTTTTCGTTAAAGGGAGTTATGTCTGGGGGGATAGGATTCTTAAGTATGGGTTGAAAAATAATAAAATAGCTCTGTTTGATCGTAAAAAGATGCATTTCCCTGTAATTGATGATCTTGATATATCGGGTATGGGCGAGATTGAGGGGCATTATCAGCCAGTTGTTACTAATGATGGTGGAGAAATAGGGCAGATTGGCGCTCCATTATTGCATTATGCTTATGAGGATGAGGGGCGATGGGCTCTGCGACATAAGGATTATGCCCATTGGGAAGCAGAAATGACGCGGCGTAGCGCTTGGGTGGAAGATCCCGTTATTTGGCGTGAGATGCTTAAAAAAAGCATCAGAAAGTCAGTTTTCCGGCCATATATTATGTTTTTATACTCATATATAGTGAAATTTGGCTTTCTAGACGGGGTGGCGGGCTATGAATTTGCGCAAAGTCGTAAGAAATATTGCTCTATGATATTAAGGCATTAGGGATTTTAGGGAATCATGTAGGGCAGGCGATAATTTCTTAAGCTTCCAAGAGACACTTTGTGTGATTAAAATCCATAAGTTTCTTGGTTGTGAAAGCATTTCAAGATTTTCGCGGATAATATATTGCTCCTTACGCCCTAAAGATGCTTGTGTCTGTGATATTCCGCCTTGTTCGAAAATGCAGATTGGCTTTTCTATATATATAATTCTAGAGCATTTTTTCAGAAAACGGGCTGTAAAATCATAATCTGAGGCTATTTTATAGCGTAGTGAGTAATGCATTTTATTATCACGCACTTTGAGGCGATTATAAATCATTGCTTGATGGTGAGTGAACATGCCCCAATTTATATCTTTATGGCTAGTTGCTGTCTTATAAAATGGTTCTTTAGGGGGCGTTTGTGGTTCTAGCGAATCGCCATAAATAAAGTCAGGCTTGTCTTTTGTGTGCTTGGTTATCATTTCTAGAGTATCTTTGGATGCCAGTTCATCACCAGCATTTAGGAATAGCAGGTAATTGCCCTTGGCTTTGCCTATGCCAATATTCATCGCATCATAAATGCCTTGATCAGCCTTACTTATGAAGGTCGTGGGGTATTGATTCGCACGTGTATCTGTACGTTTTTGTCGTAGGAAATCAATGGTTTCATCAGTGGATGCGCCATCAATTATTATCCATTCATAATCATTAAGTGATTGTTTTTCAACGGATTTGCAGGTGTTTTGGAGTCCTGAAAAATTGTTCAGGGTTATAGTTATTATACTGAATGTTGGGTATTTGCTCATGATATTGATTTTAAATGATTAGTCGCGAATGTCATCAATAAATACTGCCGTTATTGCTAGATTGCTAAGTATTTGTCCGACTTCCTTTGCACTTTCGATGAAATCAAAGGGCTTTGGGTCGCGCGGTACAATAATTGTCGAGCCAGGGGGAACAAAAACTGGGTTATGGTTCCAGCTGCTAACCTTTAGTGGTTGGGCGCTTCCGTCAGGGTAGAGGACAAAGGATCGGTTTTTATCAGCGTCATAAGTAAAGCCGCCAGCTTCATTAATATAATTTCGTGGGTTTTTATCTTTCCTAAATTGTAGAGAAGCGGGGGAGAGAACTTCTCCGTTTACACGCACGGTTAGCGGGCGTTTAGGGATATATATACGATCATTTTTCTCCAATAGCATGTCTAATTCTGGTCTGGTCGATAATATAGCGGGATCGGTTTCTACTGTTATGCGGCCTACTG
>DAOWDF010000055.1 GCA_030639165.1 Alphaproteobacteria bacterium | reverse complement strand
TGGGCGCAAACCTGCCGTATCGGATAAAATCACTGCATAGCCACCTATATCAAGATGTGCCTCTATAACGTCACGAGTTGTTCCCGCTATTTCAGAGACTATAGCTATATCGCGCTGGACGAGTGCGTTTACTAGGCTAGACTTACCAGCATTTGGCGCGCCGATAATTGCTATGCTTATACCATCGCGCAAACGCTCGCCACGGCGATTATCATTGAGGTGAGCGTCTAGCTCGGTAATCATGACATCAATTTGTGGCGTTATTTTTGGTAATATATCATCGGGGAGATCTTCATCTGGGAACTCAAGCTCTGCCTCAACATAAGCAAGGATCTTAACCAGCGCCTCACGCCATCCATCATAGATATCTGCTAGCGCGCCGCCCATTTGGGATAATGCCTGAGCTTTTTGAAGCTGGGTTTCGGCATGGATTAAATCAGCGATTGCCTCTGCCTCTGTTAAATCCATCTTACCATTTTCAAAAGCACGGCGAGTAAATTCTCCTGGCTCAGCCATTCGGTGTAAATCCATAGAATTAAGGAAATCCAATACGCCCTGTATTACTGCTAAACCACCGTGTAGGTGGTATTCTACGACATTCTCGCCTGTGTAACTGTGTGGTGATTTAAAGGCTAGCACCAGGGCCTTGTCTAGAGTTTCACGTGAAACTGGACGTTTCAATTCTCTCAATAGAGCGTGCCTATAGGGTATTTCAGCCTCATTAGTTAGCAATCTTAAGCTATCAAGCGCGGATGCACCAGAAACGCGCACAACCGCAACACCAGCCTGCCCACGAGCACTTGCAAGTGCATAGATAGTATCACTCATTAGTCATCATCCGTATTTTGAGTGCCATTAACACCCATCTGTGACCAGAACATTTTCTGCATCTCACCAATTCCTTGCATGGTTGCAGGCATCCAAGTCTTTACCATTTCTTCGGGGCTAAGATTACGGATGTTCTCCTGCATCTTACCTTCTAGCTCTTTCATAAGTGCTTCCTGCATAGGGGCAACATTTGGCAAACCAACAAAGGCTCTGGCTTCTTCGGGAGTACATTCAATATCAAATTTAAACTTCATTGTATAAAATCCTCAGATTAGATATCATTATTATAGATAAGTTAGTTATTTATACAGATATTTAGAAAAGAAGCCATAGTGACCGACAATATAGAAACAGAAACACATGAAGATACATTAATTCATAAATTTGATATTGATGAGAGCTATAAGGAACAAGCACTAGAGCAAATAAAAAAAATGGTTAGTGGTAATGGCATTCAACCAGATGAAGTAGAACTCAAGGAGTTTGAAGGTGAGATGCTGGAATTTCAGGCAGAAAATGTACTTACCCTGCTCACTAAGATTACTAATAAAAAGATAGCAGGAAGAGTGACTGGCCCGATTGCTGTTGATAATCCTATTGCGGCAAAAGAGGAAATCAACAAAGCATACCTTACATTATCTCAAGATGTGAATATGGATCGTCAAATTAAAGACATGCTTTTAAAGCGTGATGATCAGGGATTTGCTCTGCATGATAATATAATTCCAATACCATTTTGGAAAAAAGAATTTGTAGTATTCGAACCATGCCATGCCTGTAAAACTACCGGCAGTGTTAAATGCCAGCCTTGTGCAGGTAAAGGGCTAGAGAGATGCCCGCGCTGTAATGGGGTCGGTTTTGGAAGCTGCTCTCATTGTAATGGCGGGCAAACGATAACAAGCCCTAGTGGGCAGCAGGTTCAATGCCCGAATTGCAGTGGTGAAGGTCGTACATCTTGCACATTATGCTCTCAAAACGGTACTATTCAGTGCAGTACTTGCAGAAGCAAGGGCGTGACAAAGTGCCCTAGCTGCAATGGTAATGCCTGGAATAGTGACATACATATAGTTGAGATTGAGGCGCGCACAGCATTTGATTATCCAAGAGATAGATTGCCAGAGAAAGTGGTTGAAATTATAGAGAAACACGGTGCTAAACTTTCACAACATGCTGATATTAAAGTTAGCCAGCTCATGGAAGGTGCAATTAATATAGATGATGAGGAAAAAGCACAGGTATTGGAAGACGCACATAAGAATAAAAATCACAGAATAAACATAGTTTATGAAGTATTACTGCCATATGCGCATATTGAGTATGACATTAATGGTGTGAGCTATTATACGTTCTTATTTGGGAAAAATGGTAAGTTAATCCATGTCTCGCCATTTCTTGATGACCTTGTTAAAAACGGCATACGTAAGTTACATGATGCAGCGGAAATGCGTGGTAATGTCGGAGAAAATCTAAAACAAGCTGCGCAATATAGAACAGTAAAAGAAGCCATAATTTATACTGCAGCTAATCCATTGAAAAAAGCAAGGATCGAGCTGAAAAAAGCAAATAGAATAGGCCTATCAAATGGGGCTATCACCGATATGGTATCATCTGTAGATTTAGCTCTTAAAAATATCACCAATAAACCAAGAAATGTTGGTCTGGCCGTGTCTGGGGTTATTTACATCGCCCTATTCTCTATTTACTTCTTATCTCCAATAAGAAATATGATTACATCAGGTATCGCCAACCAAGGAATCCATATCGTTCTTGATATGCTGGTATTAATAATATCGATATATATTGGTATTCTAACTATTCAAACCATAGCAAACTCGGCAATAAAAAAAGTAATACATAGTATAGGGGCATCAATATCCACAATTCCTAAACTAGGGAGAAAATTATATTGGAATGCTGGTATAGCTATAATAATATTCGGCGCAATGATGGAGATCTCAAGGTCATTGGATCTCAACCCGCCAATGTGGTATGCCAGCTTGTTTAGTTAGTTTCGATACGACAGGGTTTTGCACTTAATATTAGTGCGTTATATCAATTTCTTTATAATCTACATACAGTTAGGTCGCCCATAGTATTAAAACTATGTGACGACCAGAGATGTCAGGGATTTACATCTTTAACGCTTGGTTTATTTATTATGCATTAACATACTTAAGACATGTTCCTTTTGGCATTTTCGAAAAGCAGCAACCGTTTGAGCAGAGCGGTTATTGCCAGTCGTTTTTTTATCATATCTAGTGATGTTAACATCATTGTTGTTATCAGGCACTAAAGCATAACGAGCGCCTAAAACAACACCAAG
>DAOWDF010000202.1 GCA_030639165.1 Alphaproteobacteria bacterium | reverse complement strand
GCATGATCATGCCCTTGCACAAATTCTGGAACGCTGCGTATGAGCTTCGCTAGCAGCAACTGCCGCTTTAACGGTGCTATTGCATCTGGTATATCTAGGAAACCTTGGCTATTACCAAACATCATCAAGGATAAGTCTTCTGCATCCACATCACCAAGCGGGGTAAGTTGCGGAAGCAAAAGCGGTTTGCCATCATTAATCCTTAAGAAAGTCTCTCGCAGAATGCGGCAAGCTCTCCTTGTTGGAAGTAATATCTTATAACTTGTCAGTTCTTCGGGATTAGCAGCAGTAACTTGCAGCAAATGCTGCGCCAATGTCTTTAAAAACGGCTGTCCTGCTTCTATATTATATATTTTATGCTGCGCTCTACCTGTCACTTTATCGCCTCACGAAATGCTGCATCCACAGTCTCTAGATCATTAGGGGTACTTATATGATGCCAATCACCAGCATGCTCCAAAGCGCAAAGCCGTCCACTTACCTCACATTTATCCATGATTTCCAAAAATGAAAATTTATCTGCTTCGACTTCTTCATATATATGCGGGGAATTAAGACGTATGTTGCTCCACATATAACCGCCAGATTTATCCGCACTACGCTGCGCTAAACCGCCACTATCCATATCATAGTCACCAACGCCGCCCGTCAGATCCATACGCGATAACGGCTGCATCAGCGTGATAATATCCATTTTATCTGCATCCCAATGCTTAGCCAAATGAGCCAATGCACTCAAATCATCACCGTCACTCCACAGCGCATCACCAGCAATCACATAGAACGGCTCACCCCTGAAATAGTGAAGCGCGTTCTTTACCCCGCCACCAGTGTCCAATATATCTGCCTCCCTAGATATATGAATAATCATATCAGGGTTTTGCTGCGCATATTCCGATAAGTGATCCTCTAATATATCCGCCATATAGTGCAAATTAACCACTGCCTCATTAACCCCAGCCTCACCCAATTTATCAAGGGCGCGCCATATCAAACTACGCCCCGCGACCTTAACCATCGGCTTCGGGCAATGATCAGTATAAGGACGCATCCGCGTGCCAAGACCCGCCGCCAATATAAAAGCTCTTTTAGGAACATAAAAATCAGACATGTTTTTTAACCTCTATAATTCTTTTATCATTATCCCCTTCAACGGGCGAGATAATCACATCAATATATGATGACGGCAAAAGAGCGCCTAAACGCTCTGGCCATTCAACCAATAGCACCCCATCAGCCATCGCTTCTTCCCAGCCAAGCTCATAAATCTCTGATGCATCTGACAAGCGATATAAATCAAAATGCCATATAGCGGCCATAGGTGCATTATATGTTTGTACAAGAGTAAATGTAGGGCTTGGAACCTCAGTCTCATCTCCGCAAAGAGCGCGAATAACTGCGCGGCTAAAAACACTTTTACCCATACCAAGATCACCATGTAGCAATATAACATCACCACATCTCAAACCAACGGCAAACTCCCGCGCAAACTCTATAGTCTCCGCCTCGCTTGTGGTTTCAGTTATTATATCATTTATAGCCATTATTTATTTATAGACCAAACCCAGCTTGGTGAAAAGGTGATCTAATGTTAAAATAAAGCCATGAGATATATTTTATTAATATTGCTGCTCTTCATATTAACTCCGCGCACTGTTGGAGCGCAAACTACGGCTGGTGAAGTAACCCAAAAGCCAATATGCTTTCAAATTCATAATGAAGCTCCATATAGTGTCCACGGTGAAATATCCACTAATCACTACACAAAAGCTGATGGAACAAAAACTCGGCACACTGGAGTTTTTCGACTGAAAGCAGCAGGAACACTACATAAAGAAAAAGGCTACCCTCTGGATATAACCGAGTTTTGCTCCTCTGGCCCCTTCTACCCTGATAGGCAATTAGAGATAACCCTGCGTGCACTTTTCCCTATATTTTCCTGCAAAACCAGCATTGAAATTGAAGATATAGTAATTAAAGGCAAATATAACAAAGACGGGACAACAAAAACTTGGGCAATTTGTTATTAACTTAAGCCGCTTTTACTGACTTTAACTTCTGCGCCTTGGGTAAAATAAGAGAAATCGTAGTACCTTCACCAATTTCAGAATCAAGATCAAATGAACCGCCATGCAAGGTAACTATATTTTTCACCAAACTTAAACCAAGCCCCGCTCCACGATCAGATTGCTGCTGCCCATCAATGCGCTCGAACGGCTGCAAGATCCTCTCCTGATCTTTCGGTTCAATGCCACAGCCATTATCCTTCACGCTAATCTTGATATTATCACCACTACGCGCGGCCTTAAGCTCAATCTTGCCGCCCTCACCTGTATTCGCAATAGAGTTACGCACCAGATTAATAATCGCCTGCTTTACCCGCGATGCATCAATTTCTGCCATCCCAATATTAGCAGGAACTTTCAATGACACCTCTATGTTTTCTTTACGCGCCCAATCTTTAACCAGATCCATAACCTTTTCCATCATGGCCTTTATAGAGGACTTTTCAATCTCCAGATCCATCTGCCCTGCTTCAATAGTAGATAGATCCAAAATATCGTCAATTAGCGCCAATAAATTCTCACTAGCTCCATGAATATCACCCGTATATTCCTTTTGCTTATCATTAAGTGATCCGAAAAACTCCGCTGATAGCATCTCGTTAAATCCCATAATAGCGTTCAATGGAGTGCGTAATTGATATGAAACATTCGCCAGAAAATCTAGCTTCAACTGCTCTGCCGCTTCTAACGCAGCATTTTTCTCACGCAGAGCATTTTCAACATGCACAGTATCTGTAACATCACTATACGTGATAAGCACCCCGCCATCAGGCAACGGAACAGTGGAGTAGTCAACCAAAGTACCATCCCCATATTTGAACCTGCCTTTATTTGCAGAGCGATCCAAAGCCAAAGATATCAATAACTTGCGCATCTCGACCCATTGCTCTTCATTAAATAATTTACTAGATTTTTCAACAATCTTAGATATATGCGGCTCACCCTCAAATGTCTCTGGATCAAGTGACCATAGCGCACCAAATGCTGGATTCCATAGCTTTAAACGCCCATCTCCACCATACACTGCCACCGCTTCAGCCAAATTATCCAAAGTCTCTTTTTGAACAGCGATTAAAGTATTATAAGATGATTCCAGCTCAAGCCTGCTAGTCACATCCTCAAACGTCATCATCAACCCGCCAAGTTTATGTGGCACAACAAGCATACGCAGCGCCGCGCCATCGGGCAGATACAGCATGTCTTCATACTGACCGATAAGACCCGTAAACATATCAAGCCAGCTATTCTTAAAACTTCTAAAATCAGCTTGCTCAGGAAGACGGCGAGTCTCTCGCAATTTCTCCATAATATCGCCCAGCTTGGGATTAGTATTAAGCCATCCATCCTCCAAATCCCAAAGCTGCGCAAAGGCAGAGTTATAGAACTCCAAATTATGATCCGCGCCATATATAGCCACAGCTGATCGAAGCTGCTCCAATAAAGCACGGTGAGCCAACTGGTTATCTTTTACTGAGGCAAGAATACGCTCTTCCTCGGTTAAATCCTCTGCCATACCGACAGTAATTCCCTTGCCCTTTAACGGGATTTCAGAAATTTTAATTAATAAGCGATTTCCTCCTACAACTTCATGCATTTTAGAAATCTGAATCTTGTTTTTTTCCAATGCTGCAAGCGCTAAATCTGCACCAAACAAGACATCTTTTTCGCTTGGCTTTCTTTTACGTGATGATGATATTATCTCTTTTTGCTGTGCAATAATTTCACTAGGAAGAGCATCAACAATTTTTGCATAAGAAATATTACACCATGTTATTTTCTGATCATCACCCCTTATCCAAACAGGGTTAGGCAACGCGTCGAGAGAATCCTGCATATTATCCATTTCGGAAATTAAATGATTGCGCTCTTCCTCTGATACATCGCTTGCATATTTTAAGGCGGTAATATCCTCTAGCCATAAAATATAGAAATTATCCGCGCCGCTAAGGTCTGCGCCCCGCGTACCAGATAACTTAAAGGTTTTAACTTCTGGTCGATCTTGTACATTAATAGTAAATGGAGTTCCATCCTGAGTTAGGCGATTAAATAACCCCTCTAAAGACGCAGAATCTTCTGGAGAAAGCCGATTTTGTATATCGACCAACCCCTCAACCGCAGACATACCCAGAGCCGCGCAAAATCCGTGGCTATAAACTATTGATCCATCATTCGCAAAACCGCAATATTCTCCTGGAACAGCCGACAAAAAAGCTTCCAACCGTGCCTTTTCCGCACGCACCTCTCCCTTAGAGCCAAACGCTCCAAAAAAATCAAATAAACCAGCTTTTTTATTTTTACTTTTCACAACATTATGATTCTAGTCGTGAAATGGTATGTAAGACAAGAGGGTAAATAAAAAATGGCCGCAAAACAATGCGACCATTCAGAATTAGGATAATGATTAGAGCAAACGGCGTTTAAATGTGGCTAGGCAAATAAGGCGAAGCGTATTTTAATACGTGAGCCGCAATTTAACGACGACCACAGTTAAACGAAGGAAGCTCTAATAGCGGTAAGCGTCGCCTTTGAATGGCCCTTTAACATCAACGCCAATATAATCAGCTTGATCTTGAGTTAAAGTAGTCATTTTCGCGCCAACCTTATCAAGGTG
>DAOWDF010000258.1 GCA_030639165.1 Alphaproteobacteria bacterium | reverse complement strand
AATTTCAACAGGCTTGTCACCGTCGAAAAAGCTTTCCGCACTTACATAGCTAACATCTTTTCCAACATAGTTAAGCGCCGAAGAAAATGATGAGCCGAGGTTAAGTGACACAAGACTATCAAGTTTAGAGTTAGCATTTATTTGCTGCTCCACGCCAGAGAATGCAACTAACTGGCTAGTGAATTCAGTCGAATCCATCGGTGACAGCGGATCTTGATTTTGCAATTGCGTAGTTAGCAATAGTAGGAATTCATCAAAATCATCAGCTAATTGTGCCGAAGAATTTGACGTTCTTTGCGCAAAATCCAATGCATTATTAATTGTTACATCACTAGCCATTTTCCTATCCTTCCTAAATTATCGTCTTTTGGTCTGCAAATAACATATTTCTGCGCTTCCAGTTCGCAGGTACTAAATGTACCTTTACGCTTCCGGTTCTCGAAATCCGCCATTTTCGCCTCAAAATACTTCAAATTTATCCTTCTTCAATTATACTCGTTTAACTTATGTCTAATATTTTAAACTAGAGCGTTATAATGCATCAGCCCCGTATTCGGATCGACGCTCCAATTCATTGTGGTTTCAATTACATCTTCATCTAAATTATCATTGTTAGCGTGGCGGGAATTTTGTCCGTCATTATTGCCGCGTCTTTGATCACCAAAATCATTGTTTTGGTCGGCTAGCTCAAAGCTAATATCACCGTTTGTATCTAGCCCCGCATCACTAAGTGCGCGTTGCAATGTTTCGATATCTTGTTTTAGCAGAGTGTATGTCTCTGGTTTTTCTATTGTTAATACGACTTTAGTCGCGCTGTCCTTATCAATGCTCATCTTAACCTCAACGCGTCCCAGTTCTGGCGGATCGAGTTTGAGCCTAATATTTGTATCCTCACCAGCCTTTACCGCTTTTTGTATCGTTGCCGAAACTAATTGCGTAGCAGGGTGGGTGGAGCCAGCATTCTGGCTCTGAGTTACAATATTAGTAAGCGCGCTTTGAAGCGGTGATGTCGCGGTTGTAGCAGCGGTACTTTGTGGCGTTAGTGGGTCAAATGTTAGCGCTCCACCATTTTGGCTAAGGCCAGTTGCTTGCAAGAAGCGCTGCCCCGCATTTTGTGAAATATTGCCCCTATCTTTAGGTGCGAAGTTCTTTAGCGTTGCTTTAAAATCTAGCGGCTCACCATCATTATTATCTGCGCCCGCACTATCCTCGGTGCCGCCCTCATACCTTGCGTTAAAGCGCGCATCATAACGGTTTTGAGCTTGGTTGCTTTCCTGTTGCTGGATAAGATCTTTCTTAACAGGGGCGTTAGCTTGCTCAGGTAGTATTTGAACTTTACTCTGAACTATATCCTCACCTTTTGCTGCTCTTTTTGTCTCGGCAGGGGGGGCTAAAGATACAAATTGCGCCGCTATCGCTTCTAATGTCTCGGTATCGTCGGCATTCAGCTCATCATTAAGATACTTTTGGATATGCTCTTGTAGCTGAGTTAGCTGCTGTGGGCTAAGGCCAGTTGTAATGGCGGCGGCTTCATCTGATTTTGCCAGCGCTTCAATATTTTTAAGTATAGATATAAGAGGTCTATCCGTAGCGCTTGCATCGGCAGAGGCTTCATCGCCTTTACTATCTTTATTGCTATCGCTAATAATTGAAGCGAGTAGGGCGAAGATGCTTTTAACCTCTTCAGGTTTGGTCTCAGGTGGAATGGCTGCCGTTATTTGATCTGATATTTGTTCGGCTACTTCTTCTGTTATCTGGCCAGCTATTGCTTCTACCTCAACCTCAGGCGTATCTTCATTGCTTGTTTTAGCTTCTGAGATTAAACGCTGTATTTCTGAGTTTAGGGCGGCAATATTTGCCGAGTTAACCAAAGGCTTGTTAGGGTGTCCAACTGTTGCGGCAGTTACCTCTGCGTCACCTTCCTGAACAGTAGGGGCCTCTATAGTTACGCTAGCCTCTTTTGTATGGAAGGCTTGCGCGAACAAACCTATTGAATTTGCTGGAATAGGCTCTGCCGAAGTTGTTTCTGCGGCAGTATCTGTTTTAGCTAAATTAGCATTTGGCCTCGCTGGTTTAGCAGCATTTTTTGTGTCTTTAAGCTCGCGAACAAGTCTGGCAAAGTCATCCTCACGCTTTGATGTCTGTGTATCATCGCTTTGAGAAGATCTTGATGTAGTGAATTTATCTCTTTCTTCCGCTCTCGCAGAAGGCACATATTCTCTTTTAGCGCCCACATGTTGTGATTGTGGGTCTATAAGGGGCTTTTGAAAACCTTGCTGTGCTGTAAAAAAGTTTAAAGTCATTATTATACGCTCTCACTTATGCCTGAGGATATTGCTCTTCTTTTGGCCGCTGATGAAATCGCACCAGTCTCGCCATAGCTATAGCCACGATTTTTCTGCGCAGCGCGTATAGCTGCACTACGCATAGTGTTGCCTAACTTTTCTGTGCAGCGCTGCATGCGGCCAATAGCTTCAAGGTTATTCTTGGAAATCTCGGAAAATTTTGCCTGCATCTGATCAATAGTATTCTTTATCGCTGGGTCAGCTTTTCTAAGCTCGTCTTTGCGAGCAAGAATCTGTCCCATATCATTTTGATACTCTCTGGCAATGGTAAGTTTTTGCTCCTGCAATGCCATGAATGCTTTATTATCAATGTTATTCAGCGCCGTAGTTTCATCAATAAAGATCTTCTCCATCTTCTTGATAGTGGAGGTGATCTCCCTAAGGGCGGTGTTTGTGTCTTTGGATAATGTCTTTTGTTCTGTCATAGCCCTTATCCTCTCGTTGTTTGATTGTTGGCTTCATCAAAATGAACGCGCTGCCCAAGTTCCTGCACGGTGAAAAGCGTGGCTTTCGTATTGGCAGATGCGCGTTTCTTTATTTGATCAATTAGGACGTTATTATTCTCTGTCTTGTCCCTTAGTTCGCCTTGTATTTTATCCAGCTGCATCAAAATAGATTTATCAGCACTTCTGAAGTCTTCAAGGCGGGTTCGGAATTCTTCCGAGGCTTTGCTATACCGCTCTGCCAGACGCTCCTTGTCCTGTTGGGTGAAGGCAAAACGCATGTGGTCATTAGTAACCAGACTTTGCGTTTCCTGATCGGTGAAATTTACAAGCTTTCTGCTTATTCTCACCAATTCGCGCAGGGCTGCATTCGCATCTGCTGCCAAAATCTTATTGCCTTTGTTTTGCTGTTTAATATCTGCTTGCATTATCTTTTCCTTAGTTTCTAGTCTGTGCTGCTTGCAGCTCTATGAGTTTGTTTTTAACCTGCGATTGAATGCCTATGGAATCTTGTGATGCAATATTCTTGCCAAATTCCTGTATCATCATTCCGCGAAAGATTTCCTCGCCTTTTCCGCCGCCAAACATCTCGTTTGTTTCTATTCCTTCGAACATCGGCTTTAACATCTCGGCAACAAATACCGCTTCGAATTCTCTGGCAGACTCTTCTATGCGCTCTTGGTTCCTCAAGGAGTTCATGTCTGGAGTTTTGAATTGTGATGCTTGCATAGTTGCGATAGTCGTATCCATTACATTACCTCGATTTCTGCTTGTAGTGCGCCAGCGGCTTTGATTGCTTGTAAGATAGTTATAATGTCGCGTGGTTTAACACCTAGTTTATTAAGTCCAGTTACCAGCTCTTGTAGTGTCACACCTGAATCTAGCACCGCAAGCTGACTATCGCCCATATCGGCGGAAACATCAGTGCGCGGCACTATCACTGTCTCGCCCAGATCAGAAAACGGGTTTGGCTGCGATACTTCTGGGGTTTCATTGATCTTAAGAGTAAGGTTACCTTGCGCAATAGCAATTGAGTTAACCCGTACATCTGCGCCCATAACCACAACGCCCGAGCGCTCACTGATAACAACTTTTGCAGGCTGGTCAGGTTGTATAGGTAGTAATTCTATGTCTGTAATAAGGTCAACTATCGTTCCGTCATAACCTTTGGGACGTTTCAAGACCACACTAGCGGAATTTTCTGCCGTTGCCATACTGCTATCATTGGTGAAGCCATTAATAGCCTGCGCAATTCTGCGTGATGTCGTGAAGTCAGGGTTAATCAAGGACAGGCGAACTTGCTGCAGCTCATCAAGTTGAAAGTCAATCTCACGCTCAACTATGCCGCCATTAGGGATGCGTACAGAAGTAGGCATATTTTGCGTTATAGCCGCCGCGTCGCCTTCACCCGCACATCCAGCAATATATACCTCGCCCTGCGCAACGGCGTAAACTTCGCCATCTGCTGCGATTAAAGGAGTAACCAGCAATGTGCCGCCCTGTAATGATTTAGCATCACCAAGCGCAGAGATGTTTACATCTATCTTTGCGCCTTGATTGGTGAAAGGGGGGAGGGTTGCTGTCACCATTACGGCGGCAACATTACCGGTATTCACATTCTGTCCGCGGATATTAACGCCAAGGCGTTCAAGCATCGCGATCAGACTTTGCTTAGTGAAGGGGGAGTTGTTCAGGCCATCGCCCGTACCGTTAAGGCCAACAATAAGTCCATAGCCAACGAGTTGGTTATCCCTTACACCTTCAATAGCAACAATATCTTTTATACGTGAGGTCTTAGCGAAAGCTGGCATAGTTGTTGAAAGTAATAATGATCCGGCCACCAATATAAGCCCTAAATTCTTCAGGATTGGTGACCGGATTACCATCCCCGAAAGCACAGCTGTGCTTGTCTGGGTGTCCAGATATGTGTTTTTAAGATTTTTGGTAAAATCAAACATCATAATTCTCTAATCTCATCTTTCTACTTTAGGTGGGCGCTCGCCCAAACAAATCTACAAGAACTACCTTGCGAAAACCGTGCCAGTTTTTATATAGCTATTAAAGTTTGATAAATGGCCTGCAAATGCTGTTTTTCTGCGCTTCCACTTCTCAAATACTAAAATGTATTCTGCGATGCGGTTCTCAAAAACCAACATTTTCGGCGCATTTCTCTGCCTTTTATAGTTATATCAAATGGGTGGATTATTATTAGTTAGGATGGGAGCTGGTTTTAGTCAAAACCACTAGGCAATTCTTACCGACTTGAAAGAAAATTCTACCGTTGCTATACTATATGCATAAACAATGGGAAGTGTAATCTATGAAGGTCGGCGGTTCTAAAGGTTCTAACTCAACATCTAATACAAAAAAAGCCTCTTCATCTGGTGGTGGTAGCGGTAATGTTGATTTTAGTGCACTTGTAAGTGGTGGTGCTAGTTCTGTATCTAATGTATCTGCTTCTCAATCAATTGCGCAATTGGACGCATTGCTGGCAGTTCAGGAAACTGAGGACCCAACAAAAAAGGCAGCTAAAAAGCGTGTTCAAGTGCGCGCTGACGGGATATTAGAAAAACTTGATCAGGTTCGCATAAAAATGCTCGGCGGTGATTTGACTGTTGGTAATATGATAGATGTGGCTGATGTCGTGGCCTCACACCGTGATAAAATAGATGATCCAGCATTAAGTGCAATTATGGATGAAATTGACCTTCGCGCACAAGTTGAGCTAGCTAAGATGCGTGTAATCATGGATTCTTCATCTTAAAATAATGAATATTCTTGTTTTTATGTTGCAAGGAGAGTATATTCCCAAAACTTAAATGAAAATGGGGAAAAGGATTTTTAAAATATGTCAACACCAGATAGCGTAACTATCCCACCTGATTATGATCCTGAAAAGGACAAGGGTGAGTTCATGAACCCTATGATGAGAGAATATTTCCGCGAGCAGCTAATTGCTTGGCGTGAGGAGCTTTTGAAAGAGTCAGAAAGCACTATTCAAGATACATTGCAGGCAACCGAGCTACAAAAGCCGGATGTTGCAGATAGAGCAGCAGCAGAAACTGATCATGCGCTTGAGCTAAGAACCCGCGATAGAGAGCGTAAGCTTATTTCTAAAATCAATAAAACTATTCGTAATATAGATGATGACGAATATGGTTATTGTGAAGAGACTGGTGAACCAATTGGAATTGGTCGCTTAAAAGCACGTCCAATTGCAACATTGAGCCTTGAAGCGCAAGAGCGTCACGAGCGTTTAGAAAAAACTCAGGCTTAAAAACTTGATAAATGGCCTGCAAATAATGGTTTTCTGCGCTTCCGGTTCGCAGGTACTAAATGTACCTTTACGCTTCCGGTTCTCGAAAACCATCATTTTCGCCGCATTTCTCTGCCTTTTATAAAAATACCTACCATAACCCATATCGTCATTACCGCGACAAAGCGTAGCTTTGTTAAGACTGCGGGGATCCATGTGCGGCAAGCTTTGCTTGCCACGTTATTTTTTCCAGATACTCTCACTAAGGCGGGTATGACAATGTTTAATTTTGCTGTATTATCATGGTATAAGTTAAGGCTCAATAGCTATGATGTCATAGTGGTCTTTACACTTATTCGCCCAAAGTGATTTTCTTGCTTGATTTTGAATTCGTGTTGTTAAAACCTCAGCTTGATCTAGACTTATTTCTGTCGCGTTCGTTAGTACGAACCTATCTATGTCCTCAAGTCTAACTCTAGTTATTACATCGTAAAGAGTTTCTTCGTTAAATGCTATTGCTACACCGTCTCTTGTCTTTGGTGTTTCTTGGCTGTCTACTATTATTTGCCCCTATTTTTTATTTGCATAACTAAGGCACCTTCCTTCTGTTTTGACCGTATGGCCTATCCAATAGGCAATTGTTACGTAAACGTCAAGTTTTTTTATGTGGCCGCCAACACGCACCTAAAAAGGGAACAGTACATCATATAGCTGCTGGCCGTATCTTGGTTGCTGCATATCTGTGATATGGCCTTCACCGCCATATATTATGCGCGCTTCGGCGATCTGGTCATATGAGATTGTATTATCCACCGATACATCTTCAGGGCGAATAACTCCATCAACTTGCAAAATACGTTTCTCAAAATTGACTAGCACTTCTTGCGTGCCATGAATAACCATATTTCCGTTAGGTAATAATTGTGTGATAAGAGCTGCCATTCGGAGTTTAATCTCGTCTTCGCGCTCAATACTTCCAGTTCCCTTGTAATTAGAGCTAGAGCTAGCATCAGCTAGGCTTGAATTATTAACCGCTTCTGGCAATACCGCGCCCAATGCTTGTTCTAACCCAAGTAGTGAATCTAAGCCAGCGGATTCACCGCCATCTCTTTTGCGCTCAGTCTCGTTATCTAAAGTCGCCTCATCTTTTATATCTATGGTGACGGTAATAATATCGCCGACATCATTCGCGCGCTGATCTTCAAAGAATGTGACGCGCCCGCTTTGCCATAGGGAATTTCTCTGTTGTGATACCTGCTTAGGGGCGGGCATAGGCAAACTGACAGGCTGGTATGTCGGGTCGGCCATTGGGTTCGCTATTGTTGCCATTTCAGGAGCCTTGCCAATTTTCTCCAACCGATCAACAGTAGAGGCACAGGCACTTAATATTGTGCATGCCATTAATGCTAAGCTAGCCGATTTTAAATTACTCATTTTAGATCTCCTAATCTAATATTGCGCCACAGCAACTTCATTTGCGCTGATAACAATGGCTTGCAGTGTTTTGTTGCTGGCAGTATTAACCACGCGGATAGTGTCACCTTTAGCGCCATTTTGCAGAGCTTTTGCCTGCGTTGTTAAATTCATAGATCCACCGCGAAATGATAATGTAACCAGCTCGCCGCGCTCAATAACTTGTGGTGCAATCATCTCTGATGTCTTGATCGGACGACCCGCAATGATAACTCTGCGCGCAGTCATTCCTATTAAGCTATTCGCATCAGCAATGGTATCTCTAGAAAATTCGCGCTCTTTGATTTTAATATACTTAATGTCGTTTTTGTTAACTACATGCCCATATTGCAGATTTCCCTTTAAGACAGGCACGGTGATAACTGTATTTATCTGCCCCTTTATTTGAAAATTCTGGATCGGGTTATCGGCCGAGGGTGCGGCAATAGTTACCTCGAATTTCTTACGATCACTATCAATATTAAGGTCAGTTATCTCCATTTCCGCAAGTTGATCATGGGGAAGTATGATTTTATGAAATTGTGCTGGAATTGAGATCTCGTAATCTCCATAAAGACCTTCATCTTCAAGTGCACTAAATATGCTGTCCTCAATTTGTTCATATTCAATGATAGTAGCAGCGCGGCTAAGAGTTACCTTATCTGAATTACTAGATGGCCGCCATGACAAGTCCATAGCCATCGCAATGCGTAGTAACGTTTTCGCATCTAAAACCATATCTTTGCCGGGTAGGGGGGCATTCCCTAAAACTCTCCCATCATCACGCTTTAAGTCATAGAATATATCGCCAAGCGTTATTTCATCAGTGGTAATTATGCTGTTTTCCTTAAGGCCAATAGCCATAGAGTTTTGGAAAGGCAATATCATGCATATAGCAGTTATAGCAGGTAGTATTGCTAGTTTATGTGTTTTTAATAATGTCATAATATTATCCTTTCCATTAAATGCGGGCTATTATCTTAGCTGCGCCACGGTTCTCAGCATTTCATCACTTGTTGATATAACTGTTGAGTTCATTTCATATGCTCGTTGCGCTGCAATTAGTGAGGTAATCTCTGATACAACATCGACGTTAGATTGCTCTAGCATGCCTTGCTCGATGCTGCCGAATTGATCCTGACTAGCAACTCCAGATGTAGCAGAGCCAGAGGCGTCGGTTTCCAGATAGAAGTTATTCCCTATGGCTTCAAGGCCTGTGGGGTTAACAAAGTCTGCCAGTTGTATCTGCCCTAAATTTTGTATAGCTGTCTGTCCTTGCACTTTCGCCATAACTTCACCCTCGGCGTTAATATCAACGCTTAGTGCATTATCAGGAACAGTGATCGAAGGGGACACGCTATAGCCTTGGGTTGTTACCATTTCACCGTTTTCGTTTATTTGAAATGTCCCGTCGCGTGTATAGGCTGTATCACCATTTGGTAAATCTATTTGAAAGAAGCCGCGTCCTACTATCGCCAAATCAAGCTCGTTTTGAGTTTGCTGCATAGTGCCTTGTGAGTGCATGCGGTATACCGCGCCAGTTTTAACACCAAGACCGACTT
>DAOWDF010000255.1 GCA_030639165.1 Alphaproteobacteria bacterium | reverse complement strand
TTTACAGGGAAAAACAGCGTTAATAACAGGGTCAACCAGCGGCATAGGTCTTGGCATTGCAAAGGGGCTGGCAGAGCAGGGCGTTAATATCGTGATGAATGGATTTGGTGACGCACAAGCAATCGAGAGTGAACGGAAATCTCTAGAGAATCATGGGGTTAACGCGATATATAATGGCGCTGATATGACTAAGCCAGATGAAATTGCAGGCATGATAGCGTGCGCAGAGGATAGGTTTGGCGCTATTGATATTTTGGTAAATAATGCAGGAATTCAGCATGTAGCGCCAATAGAAGAATTTCCGCCAGAAAAGTGGGATGCGATTATAGCGATTGGTTTGTCATCTGCGTTTCATACAACTAGAGCAGCACTCGCTGGTATGAGGAAGTCTGGGTGGGGGCGAGTTATAAATATATGCTCTGCTCACGGGCTTGTTGCCTCTCCTTATAAAAGTGCATATGTGTCTGCTAAACATGGTCTTATTGGATTTACAAAGACTATAGCGCTGGAAGTGGCACGGGAAAACATTACATGTAATGCTATTTGTCCAGGATATGTGTTTACTCCATTGGTTGAAAATCAGATCGCTGATACAGCGAAGGCGCGTGGAATTACTGAAGAAGAGGTGGTTAATGATGTGTTATTGGCGGCGCAGTGGACAAAGAAGTTTGTTACTACTGAGCAAATAGCAGGGATAGTTGCGTTCTTATGTTCTGATGTGGCGCAAAATATAACCGGCACTGATTTAACGGTTGATGGCGGCTGGACAGCATCCTAACTTTTGCAGTTTGTGTAGGCGATTTACGCATTTTATTTGGCAAGACCATGGTTTGCGGGCTGGTTAACTGTGAGTTAATAGGAAAATAAAAGAATCACCCTATTCATTGTTGCTTTTTCAGTGCTATATTCCAAAAATCTGGTTTTGTGTCGGTGGGTATTTGTATGTTTATTTTATGCCCCAATAAAATTACTTAGAGAACAAAAAGATTTTATAATGAAAAAACATGTATTTTTTGCAGTATTTGCAGCGTTTCTAGGTCTGGTTTCTGTGGTTGCTGCTCCGGCATTTGCGGGCGCTCCTGTTGATTGGGCATTAGGCATGCAGCCTGCGGCCTCTTCATCTGCAGATAGAATTCAAGATTTTCATGATATGTTGATGATTATTATAACGGCAATAACAATATTTGTTACTTTGCTGCTTATATTTGTTGTTGTGCGCTATAACCGCCATGTTAATAAGGTGCCATCCAAAGTCACACATAATGTTTTACTTGAAGTAATCTGGACAGTTATTCCGATTGTTATACTTATTATTATCGCGGTGCCATCATTTAAAGTTCTTTATAAAAATGATCGTGTTACATCACCAGAGATGACCTTGAAGATTACGGGATATCAATGGTATTGGGGTTATGAGTACCCTGATAATGACGGAATTTCATTTGATTCACGTATGGTTGCTGATGAGGATATTGAAGGCGATCAGAAAAGGTTGCTGTCAACTGACAATGTAGTTGTTTTACCTGTTGAAACGGATATAGCGATTTTGGTGACTGCTAATGATGTTATTCACGCATGGGCTATTCCTGCATTTGGCGTAAAAATTGACGCCGTGCCTATGCGTACAAACGAGACATGGTTCCGTATTGATCGCCCAGGGGTATATTACGGCCAATGTTCTGAGATTTGCGGTAAAGATCATAGCTATATGCCAATTGAAATCCACGCTGTTACTAAGGAAGAATTTAAGGCTTGGACGGAGAGAGCTAAGCTAGAATTTTCATCTAATGATGCTGTTATCGGTGATGTTAAGCTAAGTGCTTTAGCGAATTAAAGTTATTTTATAAGTATTTAAGAAAGAGATTTAATTATGAGTGATGATGGTCAAGAGCATAGCCACAAACCAGGTTTTTTTGCACGTTGGTTTATGTCCACTAACCATAAGGATATTGGTACACTTTATATAATATTCTCTATTTTTGCTGGTCTAATTGGCGGACTATTTTCTATGATCATGCGTATGGAACTGCAAGAGCCTGGGGTTCAGTTGCTTGTGGATTCTGCTGGTAATCCTGATGGACAGCTATGGAATATGTTTATTACTGCCCATGGTCTTATAATGGTGTTTTTCGTTGTTATGCCGGGTTTAATTGGCGGGTTTGGTAATTGGTTTGTGCCGCTTATGATTGGCGCGCCTGATATGGCTTTTCCGCGTTTAAATAATATTTCATTTTGGCTGATTGTTCCTGCATTTTTGTTATTATTATTATCGGCATTAATTGGCGCAGAGGTGCTATCCCCAGAATTTTGGGCTAATGTCGATGCAACGGGAGTGAAGATTGGTGATTTCTTCGGAGTCGGCGCTGGTACTGGTTGGACAGTATATCCTCCGCTTTCTGGATCTGCTTATGGACATGATGGTATGGCTGTTGATATGGCGATATTCTCATTACATTTGGCAGGGGCTAGCTCTATTCTTGGCGCGGCTAACTTTATTACGACGATCTTTAATATGCGCGCGCCAGGTATGACATTGCATAAAATGCCATTATTTGTTTGGTCTATGCTTATCACGTCATTCTTGCTTGTATTGTCTTTACCTGTATTAGGCGGGGCGATTACAATGCTTTTGACTGACCGTAATTTCGGTACTTCATTCTTCAATCCTGAAGGTGGTGGCGATCCTATACTGTACCAGCATTTATTCTGGTTCTTCGGTCACCCTGAAGTTTATATTATGATTTTGCCAGCATTTGGCATCATGTCACATATTATTTCTACATTCTCGCAGCGCCCTATTTTTGGGTATCTTGGGATGGCTTATGCAATGATTTCTATCGGTGTCGTAGGTTTTGTGGTTTGGGCGCATCACATGTACACAGTCGGCATGAGCGTTGATACGAGAGCATATTTCACTGCGGCTACATTGATTATTGCCGTGCCGACTGGGATTAAGATATTCTCGTGGATTGCAACAATGTGGGGCGGTTCTATTCGCTTTACCACTCCTATGCTTTGGGCGATTGGATTTATTTTCCTTTTCACCGTTGGCGGGGTAACTGGCGTTGTGCTTGCAAATGGTGGTATGGACGTTGCTTTGCATGATACATATTATGTGGTGGCGCATTTCCATTATGTTTTATCGCTGGGTGCTGTATTTGCCTTGTTTGCAGGGTTTTATTATTGGATTGGTAAGATGTCTGGTAGGTTATGTCCGGAATGGATGGGCAAGCTTCATTTTTGGCTAACTTTTATTGGGGTTAATACGGTGTTTTTCCCGCAGCATTTCTTGGGGCTTGGCGGAATGCCTCGACGTATCATTGATTACCCTGATGCGTTTGAGGGCTGGAATATGGTGTCATCATATGGCGCGTATTTAACAGGTATAGCGACTATTTGGTTTATTTTTGTGGTGTTCTATACTTTATTCTTTGGCAAGAAGGCCAGTGGTAATTACTGGGACGTACAGCCACAATGCTATACTCTGGAGTGGTCACTTTCTTCACCACCACCGTTCCACCAGTTTGAAATCCAGCCTAAGGTTAAGTAGTAGGGCTATAAAATATATGAGTGAGGCGACTATAGATAGTTTAGGTATTTGCACTGAAGATTCTGGTGCAAATGAGTCGCGGATATCTGATTATTTTGCTCTATTAAAGCCGCGCGTTATGAGCTTGGTAGTATTTACTGGCTTTGCTGGTCTTATGATTGCTCCTAATGCGTTGGATATGCACCCTTTCTTGATAGTGATATCAATGTTGTGTCTGGCTGTTAATGCTGGCGCAGCTGGCGCTATTAATATGTGGTATGATCGTGACATTGATGCGGTAATGAAACGTACATCAGGGCGCCCAATTCCAGCAGGGCGCATTGACCCTGATGAAGCTTTGGCCTTTGGTATTATTCTATCTATATTCTCAGTAATGTTGATGGGGGTGGCGTTAAATTGGGTTGCGGCAGGGATATTGGCGTTTGCCAATTTGTTCTATGTTGTTATTTATACTATGTGGTTAAAGCGCTCTACACCGTATAATATTGTTATTGGCGGGGCAGCGGGCGCATTTCCGCCAATGGTAGGCTGGGCAAGTGTTGGCGGGGATATAACTATTATATCTGTGGCGCTATTTGCGATCATATTTTTCTGGACACCGCCGCATTTTTGGGCGCTATCTTTATTTGCTAATTCTGATTACAAGCGCGCGAAGATTCCAATGATGCCTGTTGTCGCTGGCGTTCGCGCTACTAAAATCCAGATGGTTATTTATACTATTATTTTGCTGCCTATTGCCCTTATGCCATATTTTATGGGCGCAGCTAGCATTATATACGGGGCAAATGCACTGGTTTTAAGCGCAGTATTTATTTTTATGGCCGTTAAGGTTTTATTATCAGATGATTTGAAATATGCGCGGCAAATGTTCAAATATTCAATATTGTATTTGTTCGCACTATTTTTAGGAGTGATGTTATATGCCGCATAGTGATATTCATAAGAAGAAAGCTAAAAAGAACTGGACTGTTTTAGCGTTGATATTGGGTTTTATTCTTCTGATTTACGTCGTGAGCATTATTAGAATGTCTGCTTAAGTGTTGCTTTGCGCAGCGTTAAGCAAATAGCTTTAATTATGGGTGAAAATATTGTATCATGAGCAGGTTGTTTATTACTTTTGGAGTATTTCTATGAAAACCCTTATGCGCACGGCGTTATTTTTTCTAACTTTCGCTATTTTTCCTGTTTCTCTTTCATATGCTGCTGAGGGTGCTACTTCGTGGGATGGTGGTGATGAGGAAAAAGTTTATAGCGTGGAAGAAGCAAAGGGTATGATTGATGCTCTTCCTACTGCTGGAGATGCTATTAAGGGAGAGGTAAAGCAAAATGCTAGCGATGAGTATTATGATATTCATGGTCGTCAGCTTGCTTATCGTGAGAATGCAAAAGAATTAAGAGATTCCTTGGATGCAAGGCGCGAGATTTTTGAGAAGCCTCGCCTTGATGTTATTGACAGACATAGGGATGTCGTTGGTAAGGTTTATGCCGCAGAAATGGCTGCTTATCAGGAGAAGACTTCGGAAGGTGATGACACGATAATGGTTATTTCTGATGATATTATTAAGAATAATGAGAAAACAGTCGCTGTTAAAAGTGATGTTGTAGAGGACAGCACTGCTGTTGAGGTTATTGAAAAGACTATTCCTGTTAAGGAAGGGGATGACCCTTCTGTGAGAAGGAAAGTTGTAATGCCTGATAACGCACCTGATTTTGACCCCTCAAATCTGTAAAGTTAAGTGAACCCAGAACTAAATCTGCAAGATAAGAATAGACGTACGGCTATTACTGTACTTGTTGTTGTATGTCTTATGGTTGGGCTGTCTTTTGCTTCTGTTCCTTTATATAAGGTGTTTTGTAGTGTAACTGGTTGGGGCGGTACAACGCAGCTGGCGGAAACACTGCCTTCTCCTGATGAAGTTATAGATCGTGAAATAACTGTACGCTTCGATGGTAATACGGCGCATGATCTGCCGTGGGATTTTAGGCCTGAGGAGGTGTCGGTTACATTACGTTTGGGTGAGCGCGGTTTTACTAGTTTTGTGGCTTTAAATCGCGGCGATGAGCCTGTAGCTGGGACAGCTATTTTTAATGTAACGCCGTTAAAGGCGGGTAAGTATTTCCATAAAATCCAGTGCTTTTGTTTCGGTGAGCAGATATTGCAGCCACATGAAAACGTAAATATGCCAGTTTTGTTTTATGTGGATCCTGAGATGCATGATGATAAGAATATGGATGATGTTACTACTATAACGCTGTCTTATAGCTTTTTCAGAACTGATTCAGAAAATCTGGAGAAGGCGTTAGAAAATTTTTATGAGGCGGAGTAATGATTATTCATATGGCCTTGAAAAAATTGATGTAGTGAGTAATACTGATCAATTGTATCTTTATAATTTATAAAAAGTTTTGAAATATGTCTGAAAATATAGAATATACCACAACCGGTAAACCTCACCCTTATCATATCGTTCGCCCTAGTATTTGGCCTATGGCTGGCGCATTTGCCGGTGGGTTACTTGCAACTGGTGCGATTATGTTCATGCATGATGTGAGTATATTGGGCGTTCCAGTAGGTTTGAAAGGCGTTGTTATAGGGCTTTTAGCAGTTCTTCTGGTTATGTTTGGCTGGTGGAAGGATGTTCTTTATGAAGCTGTAACAGAAAAAGCGCATACGCCGATTGCTATGATGGGGATGCGCTATGGTATGTCTTTATTTATTGCGTCCGAGGTTATGTTCTTTGTAGCGTTTTTCTGGGCTTATTTTAACTCGGCGTTTTTCCCAAGTGAGCAGATAGGTTTTTTATGGCCGCCAGCTAATATACATACGATTGACCCATTTGAGCTTCCGCTTATGATGACGATGATCCTTTTATTGTCGGGCTGTACTGTTACATGGGCGCATCATGCTATATTGGAAGGTAAGAATGATCAGGTTATTAAAGCTTTGGCTATGTCGGTTTTCCTTGGCGTTTTCTTTATGTGTTTCCAAGTATATGAATATGCGAATGCGCACTTTAAATTTACTGATGGTGTTTATGCCTCGACATTCTTTATGGCTACGGGTTTTCACGGCTTCCATGTTTTTGTAGGAACGATATTCCTATTTGTTTGCTGGGCGAGAGCGAAAAAAGGGCATTTTACGCCTAAAGGGCATTTTGGCTTTGAGGCGGCGGCATGGTACTGGCATTTCGTTGATGTAGTGTGGTTATTCCTGTTTATTTCTATTTATTGGTGGGGTTCAGTCTTTGGCATGGACTTAACTACTTAAATTTAATCTTCTACGTTGTTTTCTTTTTTAGGCGAACAATGCAGATGCATTGCTTCGCAGTCGCTACCGTATTAACATACGCCTACGCTCCTTGTGCCTAGTAGAAAAGTAAATTGAAGCAGTTACGAATTAGGTAATATTAATGTCTCATGTTTTTTCGATGATGAAATTAGCGTTTGCATGTAAATGTCCGCGTTGTCATGTTGGTTCGTTATATAAGAGCGGGTTTAGCGTTGATTTACGTGGTGAGTGCACTGAGTGTGGACTAGACTTTACAAAGAATGATAGTGCCGATGGCCCTGCGGTTTTCCTGATATTTATACTTGGCTTTTTGCTTGTGCCTATGGCATTGATTTTCGATGCATATGTAGAGCCACCACTATGGGCGCATGCGGTTTTATGGGGCGTGGTCGCCCTTACTATTACGGTTGGCTCGTTAAAGCCACTTAAATCATTTATCATTGCCTTGCAGTTTAAGTATAGGCCAGAGGGCTGGAAATGAAATTGCCGCTCTGGGGGACTGCCTTTACGGTCATTGGCATTATAATTTTATGCTATTTAGGTTACTGGCAGTTACAGCGTTTACAATGGAAAAGTGGTCTGCTCGTAGCTATCGATGCGCAATACGCTGTTGACGCCTCTAATGTTCCTATTTTGCCAGATGATATGAATGCTCTTATAGATTTTAAGCGCGGCTATATTGATGGGCGATACCACCATGATAAGGAAATATTAATTCAGGCGCGTACATATGAAGGCGCGGTTGGTTATCATTTGATCACCCCGTTTGAGGGGCTAGGTGGATTTATATTGGTAAATCGTGGCTGGATTCCGATTGATTTTGAGGGTGATGAGGTTATGCGCCCTGCGGGCAGTATCAGAATTATTGGCGCTGTTCGCTCGCTTCCTGAGGTTAATATATTTGTTCCTGATAATCAGTCAAAAGACGATGTTTGGTATAGTGTTGATCCTAAAGGGGCGGCTCTTGCCAAGGGGTTTGGTGGAGTAGTAACGAATATATTTTATGCTGATGGGGGTGATGGTGCTTTGGAGCAAAAAAGTTATCCTGTTGCTGTATCTACAAGGGTGACACTGAATAATAACCATGCGTCTTATGCATTCTTTTGGTTTAGTATGGCGCTGGTATTGGGCATTATTTATATTATTCGTTTTATTATTCCGCAGAAACTACAGACATAGATTTGTGGATGAAAACCCATTAGTCGTATTTTCAGTTTTGCTGTTATGCTTAGTTTAGCTAGACTTAAACTGTAAGATTAACAAATTTATTGCTGGATTTTATTATGTTTAGAAAAATATGTAGACTTTCGTTTGTAACATTAGGCGCGCTCGCGCTCGCGCTCTTATCTTCTGCTTCACATGCGGCTAGCCCGAAGAAGGTTGGTGAGTACGGGGAATGGATATCATATACCCTTGCTGAAGGTAGTAGTAAGGTTTGTTATATGGTTAGTAAGCCTGTAACGGCCGAGGGTAAATATACAAATCGTGGTGAGATATTTGCGTTAATTACGCATCGCCCTGCTGAAGGCACTAGCGATGTATTTAGTTATATTACGGGCTATACTTATAAAACGGGCAGTGATGCTAATGTGAAAATTGATGGCAAAAAATACGTGTTGTTTACTCAGGATGATACTGCGTGGGCACCTGATGCTGCTGCTGATGCTAAGCTAGCGCAAGCAATACAGTCAGGCTCAAAAATGGTTGTGCAGGGAACTTCTGCGCGTGGGACATTTACAACTGATACTTATAGCTTAAAAGGATCTGGCGCTGCTTACAGGGCTATTTCGAAAGAATGTAAATAAGTCCACGGGCGTTAGGCCTTATTGTGAATTAATTCAAGTTTATTGTTAGAATGCTTGGAATAGTCGCCGCGCTGTGGTAACTAATTTTAAATTCTATAATGTTATAGTGAAGCTATAGGTGTTTTTGTATAGTGCCTTGCTGATCATGGGTCTTAATGATCTATGGAAGGTGTGTATACAAGTATTATTATGAGGTTGGGTTTTGAGTTTAATTGATAGTTTAAATCAAAAAATAGCGTTATATCGTATTATTCGTTTGCGCCACCGCTATCTTTTTACAAAAACAGATAGATTGCGCTTTCGTTATATTGCGGGTGTTTGTGTTGTTGCACTTTTAGTTGTATCAAGCTTTTTGGGCGCGGTAGGATCTTCGGTTGCATTTGCGCCATCACGTTTGGATATGGTTGCGGCTGATACTAGAGAAAGCGACGATGTTTTTTCTCCTAATATTGGGCAAAATGAAATATCTGGCGTAATCGGGCCGTTAGTCCAGCTTGTTGAAGGGCAAGAGGATGACGTTGTTGATATGTCTCCTTATGAGGAGATTATAAAGATAAGTTCTGGTGATACAATGGCTGGAGCATTGCAGTCTATCGGTGTAAGCGGAGCAGATGCATATAAGGCTGTTAAGGCAATGGGTAAGAATTATAACCCACGCTCTATTAAGCCTGGTCAGGTTATCGTCGCGCATTTAACCCCAATTGAAGATGGTGGCATTGAGCTGGGCGCGCTAAATATGAAGATTAGCCCTATTAAGGAGCTTGTGATTAAGCGTGATGAGCGTTCACGATTTTCTTCGGATATAAGCGAGAAGGAAGTTGTGCTGCAAACTAAAGCGGCAAAAGCTGTGATTGAGACATCACTATATGGTTCTGCTGCGCGTGAAGGGGTTCCTGCGACTATTGTGGCGGAAATGATCAAGGTTTATTCTTATGATGTGGATTTTCAGCGTGATATCCGTAAGGGCGACGAGGTTGAGTTGCTTTATGAAACTTACGAGACTGAAGATGGTGATTTTGCACGCTATGGTAACATTATCTACGCTAACCTTACTGTTGATGGCAAGAAAATGCCGGTTTATCGTTATGAATCAAAAGATGGTATAGTTGATTACTATCGTGAAAATGGTGTTAGCCTGAAGCGTATATTGATGCAAACGCCGATTGATGGTGCGCGTATGTCCTCAGGGTATGGTATGCGTCACCATCCTGTGCTGGGTTATAATAAAATGCATAAAGGTGTGGATTTTGCAGCTTCGCGCGGCACGCCTATTTATGCGGCTGGTAATGGTGTTATTGACAAAGCTGGTCGTAATGGGGGGTATGGTAACTATATTCGTATCCGTCACAAGAATGGTTTGAAAACGGCCTATGCGCATATGAAGAAATTTGCCAGAGGCATGAGGAATGGTAAGCGCGTGGTGCAGGGGCAGGTTATTGGTTATGTCGGTACTACTGGTCGCTCTACTGGCCCTCATTTGCATTATGAAGTGTTGCGTAATGGTAAGCAGGTTAACCCTAAAAGCATAAAGTCGTCTTCGGGTACAAAGCTCACTGGGGCAAGTCTTAGGGATTTTAAAGCGCATGTTTCTGTAGTTAATCGTCAATACGCTGTGGTGCCTACAGATTCAAAATTCGCCCAAAATTCCAAGCCGGAATAGCAAATGCTATATAAACATCTCTTAAAGCCGTGTAAAACAGTGCTTATTGACTGATTTATATAATTATTTTCACTTGGCGATCGTTTTAGGATTGAGAATTTCAAAAGAACTGTGTAGTATGCGTATGGTTTTATATGCATGCGGCTTTGCGTTTATAGTAAAGTTTTAACAAGTTCCGTCGAGCTGTAAGCATTAAATATTGTTAATTTA
>DAOWDF010000136.1 GCA_030639165.1 Alphaproteobacteria bacterium | reverse complement strand
GCTTTAAAACTTTTCGTTGATTCCCCTTGTCATTTCTTCCAATATAAGAAGATGGGTCACGTAGCTTTTCTAAACATGGAGCTAAGTTAGGGTGAAAATCTGATGCAGATACATTAACAAAATCAACATAATCGCCCTCATCCACTGATGGCAATGTTTGCATACCACCCTGTGCCAAAGTAACTTTTGAAGGCACAAAAATAGTAGCAAAAGCAAACACAGCTCCCGCGAATATAAATCTTCGTGAAATGATATTTTTAACCACCATAATTATAACTAACTCTTCTGTTTATTCCGCAGAAACTCGCGCGCGATCATAAATAGCCACGCCAGCTCCGTCTTTTTCAAACACCACAATGATATAGCTTTCTTTGCGCTCCAAAGGCCAATCTACAAGATCAGCATATTTTTCATCACCAGAATAGATTGCAAAAGAAACCTTTATCGGATTAATTTCTCTATTTTTAGTTTCACCAGCAGTAAGCGGGCCAACAACGCTAACCTTACCATCCGCAGTTTTAAGGGATATATCATCTTTAGATGTGAGGTTATGGACAATAATCTGCGCCTTTAACTGATCCTGAAGCTCAGGCTCTTTAACCGCCCGCAACTCACCTTTTTGCAGTACTAGACTGTAATAAGAGTCAGAATCTGCATCAAATTCCAAAGTTATTCCAGCGATCTCAGCCATTGTTTTCCCTGATGGTATAACCCCATATGGTTTTACGCCAGTGAATTTCACACCATCCAAAGATTTCCCATTAAGTTTTGGGCTAATATCACCCCCAACATTCGGGTCAGCATGAATAAATCGCGCAAAAGCCGAACCTTCTGGCGGAGGAGCGTCATAAAGCCCCTCATCTTCTGATACTGCAAAAGCAGGCAGCGCCAAAAATAACATTATAAAAATAGATAATAGTGATCCACGCAATATAGTGTTGAACATTATACTCTCCTTTTATTTAGTAATAATTTATATTGTTTTACGCCGCAGCACTAAGCTTTTGGTCATATTCACCAACATCAGGGAATTCTTGTAAAACACCATTAATAACGTCAAAAATATCATGCATCATTTTCTCCGATGCAGGGCTTTCTACCACTACCACCAAAGATGGCTTATTAGACGATGCGCGAACCAAGCCCCATGTCCCATCAGCCAAGGTAAAACGCACACCATTGATAGTGACTATGCTTTTGATTTCCTGCCCAAGAATGCTTTGCTTACCATCAAACAGCCCTTGGAAATATTCGGTTACCTTTTCGACCACGCCATATTTAGTCTCATCAGGACAATATGGCGACATAGTCGGAGAGCTCCACGTCTTAGGCAAAGCATCTTTTAGATCAGACATAGATTTGTCCGCTATACGATCAAGCATCTGACAAATAGATATAGCCGTTTGAATACCGTCATCATAGCCGCGCCCAATAGGAGCATTAAAGAAGAAATGCCCGCTTTTCTCAAAGCCAGCAAGCGCGTCAAGCTCGTTAACGCGGCGTTTAATATATGAATGCCCCGTCTTCCAGTAATCCGTGGTCACATTTAGCTCTTTAAGCGCAGGGTCGCTGTCATATAGGCCTGTAGATTTCACATCCACGACAAAAGTCGGGTCTTTATAAATAGTTGCCAGATCACGCGCCAACATCACGCCAATTTTATCCGCAAATATCTCCTCGCCAGTATTATCAACAACGCCGCAACGATCGCCATCACCATCAAAGGCAAAGCCAACATCCGCGCCAACCGCTTTAACGCGCGTGCTCAAAGCATGTAGCATTTTAAGGTCCTCAGGATTAGGGTTATAATGCGGGAAATTATAATCCAGCTCACAATCCATCTGCACAACTTCACAGCCAACCATCTCAAGAGCCTGCGGAGCATACGCGCCTGCCGTGCCGTTACCGCAAGCAACCACTACCTTCAATGGACGTTTGATTTTCACATCATCCGCCAGATCAGCTAAATAGCGCTCTTTAATACCATCATGATAGCTATAACTACCGCCAGAGCGCTCCATAACCTTATCATTAAGTACAATATCTTTCAGGCGGGTCATTAGCTCGGGGCCAAAAGTAAGCGGACGCTCTATTCCCATTTTAACGCCAGTCCAGCCATTTTCATTATGCGAAGCCGTAACCATCGCCACGCCCGCACAATCAAGATCAAACTGCGCAAAATAAGCCACGGGAGATAGCGCAAGACCGATATCTTTCACCTTACAACCAGAAGACATCAG
>DAOWDF010000118.1 GCA_030639165.1 Alphaproteobacteria bacterium | reverse complement strand
TATAGCGCCTCATCTGCGCGGTGAATTGTCGGCGTATCTGGCATCCAGCTATCAGTTTTTGACTTCCCTTCAATGCGTTCAATTGGGAGGGTTGACCATTCCGCCTTAGTGAAATCTATATTTGGGAGGTAGCTTTTGAATGCACTTATCATGGCCCTGTGAACGTCTTCGGGATTAGCATCCATTTTGCGCTCTGCTGCTCCGCCGCCAATATACCAAACTAATTCTCCGCTGCTGGTTTTGTGCGTAGTAATCGAGGCCACTGGTTTATCGGTTTTGCCGATCAGATGCGCGAAAAGGGGGAAGGGCGCGTTTTTGACCATTCCCTGAACAAGCGGGCGTTTTTGTGTGGACAGCCCTTTATCGTGGTTTGATGCTTTGGCGATTTCATTATTACTGGATGCGGCGGTGAATATGATTTGTTTGGCTTGTATATTATTGTCTTTTAGGAATTTGAAAGGATCGTCCGAGCTGCATTTTCTTATGTTGTCTTTATAAGGTTCGGCAAGGCTGCGGATCAAGTTTGGCACGTCTAAAACTGGTTCATCCATATGAACTATCGAGCCTTTAAATCCTGAGCTTTTGGTATCTTCTGACCAGTCATCTTTCGCAATATTGTGGGCGTTATTGCCAAGAGCTTGTTTGGTTATCAGCTTTGTAATTCCGCCCATAATGCCATGGGGGATCATTAGTTGTTGCGATTTTGCATTGATATTTACCGATGATAGATCGATCTCACCAGTTCCGCAAAGTGCGGCGCTCCAGCGCTCATTCATTGCGCTAATAGATTTTGCGAGCTTGTTTACCTTGCCTGCTAGTGAGAATTTTAGACCTGAATGGATAATTCCTTGTGAAGCAATGGTCTGGCCGCCGCCAATGCTTTCGCGCTCCAATAATAGTACGTCATAGCCCATTTTCTTCAAGCTGTGAAATGTCCAAAGCCCTGCTATTCCTGCGCCGAAAATAACGATATCTGGTTTTATCATGATTTATCTAGCCAATCGCTAACGACTTTTATTTGATCGGGAGCCATTAAGGATGGGACATGGCCGCAATCTGCAAACTCATGTGTATCCATTTGAAAGTTTGTTGCGGTGTCTTTCATGCGTTCCAAAATCTCTACAGGTAAAATGAGTGATTTGCCACCGCGTAATACTAGAACAGGGCAGGTTATATTGCTCCAATAATCCCATAAATTATGTCCGCCAATAGGTGTCTTTTTGAATATTACTGCGATTTTATTGTCATAGGCATAGGTGATTTGTTTGCGCTTAGAAAGTAGGCTAGGGGGTAGGTTACGATAATTATGCCGCGCCATATATTGCCATTGCTCATCTGTGATTGGCCCCCAAGATAGGCCACGAGTCTTGCGCATACGTGTTTCTAGGGCGTTTATGTCTTTGAACTTAAATAGTTTTCTGATTATATAGTATATCAATTTCAGTGATTTTTCAGGTATTTCAGGGCCAACATCATTGATGATCATGCGTTTTATGGGGCTGTCCTGCATTCCTGCGATGCTGATCCCTAGTAAGCCGCCAAGAGATATGCCAAGCCAGTCAATGCTGTTTGGTTTATTGAGGCCTAGGCTATCAAGTACCGCCATTATGTCCTGATGATATTGAGTATAATTATAGTCCATAGGGTTGGATAGGAAGTCACTGCGCCCGCGCCCAGCTAGATCAATTGCAATAACGCGATAGCCACGGCTAACTAATGTTGGTGCGAGATAGTCGAAATCATGTCCGTTTCCAGTAAGGCCATGGATACATACGATAATATTAGGGTTGCTATGCCCCCAATCGCTATAGACGATCTTGTGCGTACCTGCACTATTTATGCAGATAACTTCGTGGGTTTCAAATTGCTCTTTAGGCATTTTAAGTCCTTTTGAAATATTGTGTCATCCCCGCGACAAAGCGCAGCTTTGTTGATACTGCGAGGATCCATATGTCAGGCAGCTATGCTGGCTGTCTTTATCCAGATCCCGTTTGTTTAAGCACATCTACGATGTGCCAACGGGATGACGTTATCAAGTAATTTTGCCATGGCATTGCTTATATTTCTTTTCTGAACCGCAAGGGCAGGGAGCGTTGCGCGGAGTTTTGTTCCAAGTCTCAGGGTCATTTTGATCGAAGACGTTCTTTTGTGGGAACTTTTGCACATTTTCTTCAGGGGGTGGTTGCTCTGCTTGCTGTTCCTGCATGGCAGGGTCGGCGCGGCTTTCGCTGGTTTCTTGAGCGGGAACTCTAAGGCTAGAGTTGCCGTCCTCAATATTAAACTCAACCATAAACAGGGTTTGAGTTATTGTTTCGCGCATAGAATCTAACATATCCTGAAACATTGAGAAGGCTTCGGTTTTATACTCATTAAGCGGATCTTTTTGCCCGAAAGCTCGCAAGTTAATACCTTGGCGTAAATGATCTAGGTTAAGTAAATGCTCTTTCCAGTGCTGATCAAGCATTTGCAATGTGATAGACTTTTCGATTTGTCGCCAGATTTCTACACCAGTATTGGCGGCTTTTTCAGCCATCTTCTTATCGGCTTCATCAATCAGGCGTATCATTATCTCATGATCGGCAATGCCTTCTTCCTTTGCCCAATCGGCAACAGGAAGATTCATATTGGTCATGCGCAGTATTTCTGTTTCCAGAGTTTTTGTATCCCATTTCTCGGCGTAAGTACCAGCGGGTATGCACATCTCAACTGCGTCCTCGATAACATCATGGCGCATATCTCTGACCATTTCCTCGATATCTTCGGAGTGCATTATTTCACGGCGTTCTTCGTAGATTTCTTTACGCTGATTGTTCATTACATCATCGAATTTCAATAAGTTTTTACGCATTTCAAAGTTCATTGCTTCGACTTTGCCTTGGGCGCGTTCCAGCATCTTGGATATCCATGGGTGCTCTAAAGCTTCGCCTTCTTCTAGGCCAATACGTTTATTAGAGAGCAGGCCTTCTAATTGCTGGCCTGCGAAAATACGCATAAGATCATCTTCGACTGATAGAAAGAATATGGATGTCCCTGGATCACCTTGACGACCTGAACGACCACGGAGCTGGTTATCAATACGGCGTGATTCGTGGCGCTCGGTTCCTACTATATATAAGCCACCAGCTTCCTTAACCAGTTCTTTGTCTTTTTCGACCTGTGCAGTGATTTTAGCAGCATCTTTATCGTCTGCTTCTTCAAGCAACATATCAAGATTACCGCCAAGCTGAATGTCCGTACCTCGTCCAGCCATATTTGTTGCGATGGTTACTGCGCCTAGTTGCCCCGCTTGGCCAACAATATAGGCCTCTCTTTCATGGTGGCGGGCATTAAGGATATTATGTTTGATTTTGGCTTTTTTCAAGCTATCGGAAAGTTGTTCCGATTTCTCAATTGAAACTGTTCCAACTAATACAGGTTGCTGTCGCTCCTGACATTCCTTAACTAACTCAACGATGGCATCTTCTTTTTCACGCAAGGATTTGTAGATTTTATCCTCGTGATCAATACGCGATATATCTGTATTTGTTGGGATTTGAACAACGCCTAGTTTATAGATTTCATCAAATTCCGCGGCTTCGGTCATGGCTGTTCCGGTCATGCCCGATAATTTCGGATACATGCGGAAGTAATTCTGGAATGTAATAGAGGCCAGAGTTTGATTCTCGTTTTGTATCTTAACGCCTTCTTTGGCTTCGATTGCTTGGTGCAGACCTTCGGAAAGTCTACGACCATCCATCATGCGGCCTGTAAACTCATCAATAAGTACGACTTTATCATCCCTTACTATATAATCCTTATCGGCGTGAAATAGCTTATGGGCGCGCAAAGCTTGATTCGCGTG
Organism: Alphaproteobacteria bacterium; assembly: GCA_030639165.1. Lineage (GTDB taxonomy): Bacteria > Pseudomonadota > Alphaproteobacteria > Micavibrionales > Micavibrionaceae > UBA1672. Next base: position 2,631 of record DAOWDF010000118.1, on the reverse strand, counting down.
ATGGACAAGCGATATGTTTTGCATGTCATACATGCTAGAGCCTTCTTCGAGAATACCGTGTTCGATCAAAAGCTGCTCGACATGTTCTTGACCTTCTTCGGTTAGAACTACGCTTTTGTGCTTTTCCTCAACTTCGTAATCTTCGTCAATTAGAATAGGGATGATTTTGTCTACGGAGTTGTATAGCTCCATATTGCCTTCTGAAGGCCCTGAAATTATCAGCGGAGTTCTGGCTTCATCAATAAGAATCGAATCAACCTCATCTACAATAGCAAAGTTGAATGGGCGCTGAACCATTTGATCGAGGCGGAACTTCATGTTATCGCGTAAGTAATCAAATCCGAACTCGTTATTTGTACCGTATGTTACATCACTGGCATAGGCTTCGCGGCGAGCATCTTCTGGCATATTTGAGACTATGCAACCAGTTGTCAGGCCAAGGAAGTTATAGACTTGTGACATCCATTGAGCATCACGCTCGGCAAGGTAATCATTGACTGTTACGACATGTACGCCTTTTCCTGATATGGCATTTAGGTAAACGGCAAGGGTTGCAACAAGGGTTTTACCTTCACCAGTGCGCATTTCCGCAATCTGGCCTTCATTAAGAGCTATACCGCCGATTAGTTGCACATCGTAATGACGCTGGCCAAGTGCACGTTTTGCAGCTTCGCGCACAATGGCGAATGCTTCATAGGTAATGTCATCAAGCTGTTCGCCATCATCTAGGCGTTTACGCAAGAGATCAGTTTGACCACGCAATTCATCATCGCTCATACCCTTGTAAGTATCTTCAAGCGCATTGATAGGCTCAATATGTCTTTGTAGTTTCTTTAAGGCGCGATCATTTGATGATCCGAAAATTTTGGTTGCAAGCTGTAGCACTATAAAAGTCTCCTGAAAACTGTAGTAAGCTCACTTGATATAAGCTGCAAATTACATCTCGTCAACAAAAGAGCGTAAAAGCTGTGGGCAATGGCGATAATAGATGTTGAAAACAGTTATTTCATGAGTTAGACTCTGGGATGTCTAGTTATTAAGAATTCAAAACAGTTAGAGGAATGTTATGGTTAATAGTGTAAAATCCAGTAGTAGAGCACGTTTTTGTGGTGCTGGTTCAGAGAGCGGTAGTGCCGCAATTGTAATATTTATCGTGCTGATAGTAGCTTCAGCAGGTATGTTTGCATATAAGACAGGTAAGCTTGATACACTTAAGCAGACTGTTGCGGTTAAGACTGCGGCTATCGTACAAGCTGATGCAGAAACGACACCAAAAGAAGATCCTGTTAATAACCCTGTTATTGCAAAAGTTGGTAGTGACAAAGTAACACGTCAGGAAGTCATTAATCTGGTTAATTCTATGCCTGAGCAAATGCGCCAAATTCCGTTGGAGCAGCTTTTCCCTATGGCTCTAGAGCAAATTATCAATAACAAGATTATTGATAAAAATGCCGCTAAAGCAAATCTTGGTAACGATAAAGATATTAAGAACCAGCTTAAAGTAGCAAAGGAACAACTTGTTCGTGCAAAGTTTCTTGAAAACTCTATCAAGGCTGAAATGACAGATGATGTTGTTAAGGCTTCATATGATAAATATGTTGCTGATTTCCCTAAGGCTGAAGAAGTTAAGGTTGCGCATATTCTTGTTGAAGATGAAGCTGCTGCTAAAGACATTATTAACAAGCTGAATGGTGGAGCAGACTTTGCGGAGCTTGCAAAGGAAAATTCCAAGGATGGTTCTGCTGCTAATGGTGGTGATCTAGGTTACTTCACAAAGGATGAGGTTGTTCCTGAGTTTGCAGAAGCTGCTTTTGCTACTAAGGATGGTGAGTATACTAAAGAGCCAGTTAAGACAGCTTTTGGTTATCACATCATTAATGTTGGTGAGAAGCGCATGCGTCCTCCTGCTGACTTCGCTAGTGCAAGAACTTTCCTTGAGCAAGAGCTTCAGCGTGGAATTCTTGATGCGATCATAAAAGAACTTAGAGAAGATGTGCAGATTGAGCGTTTTGATATTAATGGTAAGCCTTTGCCTGCTGCTAATGTTCAAGAGCAAGAGCCTGCTGCTGGTGGTGCTGAAGTTAGTGTAGGTCTTGAGGCCAAGGCTTCAGAAACTGCTCCTGAAGCTGCGGCTGCTGGTACAGCTGCCGATGTTGCTCCTGAAGCTGCCGATGTTGCTCCTGAGTAATTAGTATTTACTTCATAGCCTAATTCAATATCCCCGCTTAAATGTGGGGATATTTGTATGAGGGTTAAACTTGTATAAGCTAAGAGGTTTTGTATGGTTAAGGAACAAATGAATTGCGCGCAAGCTTTGGATTTACCTAGGCCTGATAAGCCATCAGGCTTGCCGATAGTGCTGGTTTCTGCCGTTGCCTTGGTTGATAAAGGCGGGCGTGTATTATTGGCGAAAAGGCCGGAAGGTAAGCCTATGGCTAGGCTTTGGGAGTTTCCTGGTGGTAAGGTCGAATCAGGGGAAAGCCCTGAATTTGCACTTATGCGAGAATTAGAGGAGGAGCTTGGCATTGAAACTCGGGAATGCTGCTTTTCCCCCATTGGTTTTGCATCGCATGTGTATGATGAGTTTCATTTGCTTATGCCGCTATTTGTATGTCGGGTATGGCGCGGTTT
>DAOWDF010000287.1 GCA_030639165.1 Alphaproteobacteria bacterium | reverse complement strand
TTGCTTCTTCCAAAAATCAACGGTTATCCATGAACAAACATTGGCCTGCGTTGATATGTGTAAATTTAGGTCAGGAGCGCGATCCTGAACGTAAGTAAATACACCAGGGTCAGCGATAATAACGCCATCAGGCTTTATATCTCGCAATGTCTCGATATAGGCATCAATTTTGGGAACGTCTTTATTATGAGTGAATAGATTGAGCGTTAAATATACGCGAACTCCGTGGCTATGCGCGAATTTAATGCCCTCTTTAACATCCTCAAGTGAGAATTTGGATTTTGTACGTAAAGACATATCTGGCGTACCAAGATATACCGCATCAGCGCCATAGAGCACGCCCACCTTGAGCTTTTCTAGAGAGCCTGCTGGCATTAATAGCTCAGAGCGTTTAGTTGTACTTATGTCATTTTCCATGGCTAGATATATATAGCCGCAAGTCCAAAAAGTCTAGTTAATAGTGGAGTATCTGTGGATGTTGGTGCACTTCACGAAACATTTTGCAGATAATTTACTGTTGGAAAATGGTGGATCCTAGCGGTATCGAACCGCAGTCGCTCTGCGAATGTTTTTTAATTATAGCGGTTCACTCCACCGAACTTCCCACAAACATTTTACAGATAATTTACTGTTGGAAAATGGTGGATCCTAGCGGGATCGAACCGCTGACCTCCTCGCTGCCAGCGAGGCGCTCTCCCAGCTGAGCTAAGGACCCTTTTTAGTGTTCCGCCCTAGCGGGCGCCTCGCACTTGCTCGGTACAATTTGAAAATATAATTTTCAAATCACTGTATGTGAGCTGTGATGAATATAGATAATGGGTTCTGATATCTTTTTCAAGCAATAAAAAAGCCCCGCATTATTAAAGCAGGGCTTTTTGAAATATTATTCGTTTAAATTAACGGTTACTCATTAAGTTCAATATATGATGGAACATAATAATGAAATTAATATAGAGGCTAAGCGCTGCTGCCCAAGCCATACGACTATTGAGTTCATCGCCATTAGCAGGGTTATACATACGCTTGGTTTTTTGCGTTTCCCAAGCCGTAAGACCAGAAACGACAAGAACAATACCGCCGCTAATCATCATTTCAACACCACTCGAAAAGCCAACAAACATACCTATAACAGACATGATAATCAGACCAATAAAAGCCATGATACAAAATGAACCAAGCGCGGTAAGGTCTTTCTTAGCTGTATAACCAAATATGCTAAGACCAGCAAACATGCTAGATGTTACAAAAAATGCGCGCGCAATGTCTGCTCCTGCAAAGGTTATAGCTATAACAGAAAAGCTTATACCGTAAAGGACACTAACGCCCATAAATGCCATTTTCAATTTTTGTGATGACATTGTCATTGGATTAAAGCCAAACCATATAATTGCTAAAGGCCCAAATATCACTATAAATTTTTGAGGTCCGCTCAAAAGCATCATCATAAGGTCAGGTGAACTTGACACGATCCACGCAGTGATAGCAGTTACAAGCACGCCCATGGTCATGCGATTATAAACGCTTAGCATATGAGTGCGAAGGCCAGCATCAATATCACGGGCGCTAGTTTTAGCAGTTGAATAATTGTTAGATTGCATTTTTAATTTCTCCAAATTTATTTAAAAAAGCTATTACGCTTCTTATATACTTAATTATACCAGAATACAAAGATTCTTACGAAATATAACGGTTATCCTCGCCTTTGACGAATAAGCCAAGGGTTGCTGCGCTTGCTCTTCTCACTTGTCACATGAGAAAAGCTCTCATCCTTATTTACTGGCGCAAGGTTAGATTTATCAGGGATCGGTGTATTTGTAACCTCAGATATAGCCTCTATGCGCTGCTCAATCGGCGGGTGAGTAGCAAACATGCCCATAAACGGCTTGTGATTTTCAATGCACATCATCGCAATATCATCAGTGGTTTCAGGAATGCGGTCACGCCCTGAAATCCTCATAAGCGCGCGCATCATAGCTTCGGGGTTTTTGGTCATGGCAATTGCTCCCGCGTCCGCCATATATTCACGGCTACGCGATAGAGCAAATCGCATAAGCAATGTCGCCATATAGCCCAGCCATAAAATCACAGCAATCACGATCATAGCCATTATCATAGAGCCCTTATTTTTGCTCCGACCTCGACCATAAAACATTGTGTAGCGGAGGTTGCTCCAAACCATTTGCGCTAAAAATCCGAATAAGCCAGTAAATATAATCGTTACTATCAGCAAACGTACGTCCCGATTTTGAATATGGGTAAGCTCATGCGCTATTACTGCTTCCAGCTCATCTTTTGAAAGGCTATTCATTAGGCCGCGAGTTATGGTCACAGCAAAATTACCTTGCGTAATACCGCTGGCAAAGGCATTGCGGGCATGGGTCTCTATAATCTCCAGATGCGGGACACTCATGCCTTGAGATATGCATAGATTTTCTACTAAGTTATAAAGCTCTGGCTCTTCCTTACGCGTTACAGGATTGGAGTGCGCCAATTTACGGATCATTCTGGTATTAAAAAACCATGCTATGGTGAACCATATTGAAACGCCTGTAATGATAAGCGGCCAATATTCAAAGGTAATATTATTGGCGAATTGAGTTATCGCTGGCCAGTTTAAGCCATCACTACTAGCTTGCGGCAAAGTTACCCCCAGCGCGGCAACTATTATCCAAAACATCCCGATAATCAGCACAGGGTAGAACGCTAACAAAAATATGCAGCGGATATTATTGTTCCAAATATGAGTGCTAAGGCCTACTTGCTTTGCCATGAGACTTTAGAACTTAACTTCTGGGGGGGTTTGCACAAGAGCGGCTTCGGCCTCATCTAGCTCGAAAAACTCTTCTTTACTGAAACCAAACATATTAGCAATTAAAACAGCTGGGAATTGTTCGGTTGCGGTATTGAATTCTGCCGTAGCATTATTGAAAAATCTACGCGCTGCCGCAATTTTATTTTCAATATCAGATAATTCGCTCATTAATTTCTGAAAATTCTGATCTGCTTTTAGGTCAGGATAATTTTCTGCAACTGCTAATAAGTTCATTAGCGCGCCACCCAAAACGCCTTCAGCGGCCACACGATCGCCACCAGCGCCTTTAGCCGAGCCAACTTGTGCACGAGCATTAGTCACATTTTCGAAAACCTCTTTCTCGTGTGAGGCATAGCCCTTCACCGTTTCCACCAATTGCGGGACAAGGTTAAAACGCTGTTTTAGCTGCACATCAATATCAGAAAATGCATTCTCCCGCGTTTGCCTTAGGGCAACAAGACGGTTATAAAGAACAATAAGTAAAAGCGCCACTGCACCAACAATTAACAAGACTGTCCACGAACCCATAATTTATTCCTTTCACTTTCAATAATACTGGACTATTTTATACTTTATAAGATATTTTGTCTTTAACTATTTTAACCTCAAGCCAAGCTGGGTAATATGTCTATATTAACATCCACCAATTTTGCAAGCTCTAGCGCTAATGGAACAGATTGGCGTGATACGTCAAAAAAAGTTTTAGAGCAGCTTGAAACAGTCCGTAAAAGTGCAGATGATTTCAATTTTGGTTTTCTTTATATTTCCGATCATTTAGCAGATGATACAACCAGCATATTAAACCTGTTTAAATCTGTTTTAAAAATAGACAATTGGGTTGGGTCTATTGGCATGGGAGTTGTAGGCAGCGGTGAAGAACATACAGATGCGCCAGCTATCTCTGCTATGATAGGACGTTTTCCTGATAATAGCTTTTGCATTTTCCCTGCCAATGACGGTGAAAATAAGCCGACCGATAAGAATGTAGTAGAATGGCTGATAGATAACCCGCCAATGCTTTCTGTGGTGCATTGCGACCATAAAGCAGATAAGGACCCACAAGAAGTATTAAGCGAGATGGAAAACACAACGAACAGCTTTATAGTTGGCGGTATAACTTCCTCGCGCAGAGCGCATTATCAAATTGCAAATAACGTATATAATAATTCTGTAAGCGGAGTTTTCTTTGCTGATCACGTGCCGGTTGCAACTACGCTATCACAAGGATGTCATCCAATAAGTAAAGTTCATACTATTACAAAGGCTGATGATACTACTATTTTAGAGCTAGATGATAAACGCGCGTTGGATGTATTTCAGGATGATTTGTGTCAAATAGCTGCGGAGAAATCTGGACAAGATACTGCGGAATTTATAACTGATTTAAAATCTCTGGAAAATAGTGATCAGATTCCAGATGAATATAGAACCTTGTTTAAAGGGCAGGTTCATGTCGCTCTCCCACTATCACAATCGGATCAGAATGATTATATGGTTCGTAATATAACCGGTATTTATGCAGATGAAGGCTCTATATCTATAACTGAGAATATTGCTACTGGTGATAATATTATGTTTGTCGAGCGTAATGAAGGCACTATTGCTGCTGATTTATCACGATCTCTAGTTAATTTACGTAAGCGGATACAGGGGGAGCATGGTTGTTTTGAGCCAAAAGCCGCACTTTATATTTCCTGTATTGCACGTGGTTTCAACGCCTCTCCTGAAGGGGAGAAAAGCGAGATTGAGCTAATCAAGGATATAATCGGTGATATACCGCTAACTGGGTTTTATGCTGGTGGGGAAATTAATAACGCCCGCATTTATGGCTATACTGGCGTGTTAACGCTGTTTTTTTAAAATGCTTCAAAATATAATATGTGGTATATAATGGCTAGAGCACACTGCGTTTATGTGTGACTAGGCAAATAAGCCGAAACGTATTCTTATACGTGAGGTAAAATTTAACGACGATCACACTTGAACGCAGAAAGCTCTATATGTGCGGAATTACCGGACTTTATACATTTGATCCCAGACCCGATAGAACTGAGATCCATAATATCACGAAGGCCATGACCGAAGCCATAAT
>DAOWDF010000283.1 GCA_030639165.1 Alphaproteobacteria bacterium | reverse complement strand
TGTAGGTATAACCAAAACCAAAGCGACCTAGAGCTTGCGTTTATTATTGCTATAACTTCAAGTGTCATTATAGGCTTAGCACTTTCCTTGAGTATTTATAAAAGAACTAAATATAGGGAAGAAAAACTAGGCTCCTCACATTTTCCATACAAATTATTAATAGTATCCATCCTCATATCCTTTTTTTCTATACTATGGAGCATGGGGGATAAGTACTCATCTTACAAAACATTAACCAAAGGGCTTGATACCTCCATAACAAATAGCCTGATAACAAGCGAGATCATCGAGCTAGACACCTTATTAACACAGTCAGCATCAATGGCTGTAAATACTGAAGATATGAAATGGGAGGACAAATATAACAATTATGCATCTCAATTAGATAGTAAGATTTTAGAAATACGCGCACGTAATGACAATATAGATATGCAGCATATTAATGCAACTAGTGAAGCAAACAACAAGCTAGTAGACTTAGAAGCGCAAATATTTATTCATGTTCGAAATAGAGATACAGCCAAAGCAAATAAAATATTAACTAGCGATATATACATAGAAAACAAAGAGATTTACTCAAAAGGGGTACATGATTTTTCAGACCAAATACAGAGTTCTTTACACGAAAACTTATCGTTAATGACCGCACGACATCACTATTCACTATACCCAACAACAATCTCGCTGATACTCATGGCAATTTCTTGGGTATTTTCTATTCGAAGCATCAAACGCTGGCAAAAAGAAGTGGAGACATCCCGCGAAGATATGAATAATAGATATAAGGATACACAAAATGATAAGAAAGAAGTAGAGAGCCTTCATAACAGCCTAAAAGTACTTATAAATGCCGTTCCCGATGGCATTTATCGCCTCGATATGGATAAGCGTATCACCATGGCAAACCAAGCTACAGAAACCATAACAGGATACAAAATAAATGAGGCCATAGGTGAAGTGCAGCATGAATTAATTCATCACTCTCATAGCAATGGCAGCAAATATGACAGTGAGGAATGCCCTGTTCACAAAAGCCTAATAACAGGAAAACGCAAATATATCGACAACGAAGTATTTTGGCATAAAAACGGCTCATCATTCCCCGTGTCGTATCATAGCGTCCCTATAATTGATAAGAGCAATGAAATAACAGGTTGTTTGATTTCCTTTAGAAATATATCAGAAGACAAAGAAAGAGAGCTGGAATTACACGCTGCCGTATCTAATGCAGAAAAAGCAAATTCTACAAAAAGTGCATTCTTAGCCAACATGTCGCATGAGCTAAGAACACCATTAAATAGCATAATGGGAATGGTTCAGCTAATGGATATGCAAGAATTAGACATTGATGTAATTGAATCCTTCTCTTTAATAAATATATCAGCTAATAATTTGTTAAAAATTGTTAATGATATTTTAGACCTGTCAAAAATTGAAGCTAACGAAATTGAGCTTGAATATCAAGCCTTTAACCTAATAGAATGCCTAAATCATAGTATAAATTCTTTAAAAAACAGCGCGAGTCAAAAAGGGCTATTGCTAAGTTACGCCCATAAATTACCGCCAGTTTATGCATTAGGTGACGAATTAAGGGTTTCTAGAATTTTAACAAACCTTATAAGCAACGCGATTAATTACACAGAAAAAGGTGAAATTAATGTTGATATAAGTGCGGATAAAACATCTAAAAATACTATAAAATTCATATGCACAATAAAAGATACAGGCATTGGCATACCTCCTGATAGAATTGACAAAATCTTTGATAAATTCACACAGGCCGACAGCTCTATAACTCGTAAATTTGGCGGTACAGGCCTAGGGCTTGCGATAACTAGAGAGCTGGTTGAGATAATGGATGGTAAAATCGGCGTTGAAAGCGTTCATGGTGTAGGATCATCATTTTGGATAGAAATACCATTTGAAGTACTCGATGAGCTTCCAAAAGAAAAGAAAGCCGTTTCCATAATGGATTGCGATGACAATAATGATTTAATCAATATTTCAGATGCACGAATTTTAGTTGTTGAAGATCATATAATGAATCAATTATTCATCAAAAAATTCTTCAAAATACTTGGCGTCGGCAGCTACCATATAGCTGAAAATGGCGCGTTAGCCGTTGAAGAAGCAAAATTAGGTGATTATGACTTAATCTTAATGGATTGCCATATGCCAGAAATGAATGGCTATGATGCAACCAAAGCAATAAGACAGCTAGATGACCCCAAAAAACGCAATATACCAATTATTGCGATGACTGCAAATGCTATGGTTGAGGATGAAACTAGGTGCATAAATATAGGTATGGATGCCTATATAGCAAAGCCGGTTGATATCGGTGTGTTCAAGAATAAATTATCTAAATGGATAGATTTTGAAAAAATCACGCCACCGACATCTCCAGATAATGATGATAGTTCGAGCGATATTCCCGTTAAGAACAATGACACCCCACCTGTTGATCTTAAGAACCTAAGAGAAAACTCTATGGATGACGAAGACTTTGTCAAAGAGATGATCAAAATGTTTGTTGCACAAGGGGAGGAACAGCTCGCCCTACTAAAAGAGCAATGCAGTGATGGCTTAAATGATGAATGGGTAGAAATATCACACTCGCTAAAAGGCACATCTGGAGGAGTTGGCGCGATGAAAATGAGAGATATTTGTGCTGACGCACAAAATATGGCTGATAGCTCATCAAAATCACGCGAAGACAGAGCTCAAAAAATTGAAGATGAGTACAATAAAGCAAAAGAATATTTCATTAATGAGGGGCTATATGTTGTCAAAAACTAGACTCAGGACTCATTAAATCTAGCATATGACGATAGCGGTTATGCAACCACGCATACAATGATGTGGCTACACTATTGCGGACAGAAAATGTACGTTAGTGCCCATAGGGTGAAAAGTCTAAAATAATGCCATCAAGAAAATACAAGCAGTATCTCGCAGCTCATATTACCAGTGGCTCAACCCTTCAAGTACTTGTAGGGAAAAAGAAGATGAGGAACTAACGAGGGTGATTAAGCCAATGGAGCTGGTGGCAACCGCTCCAAATCAAGTATATTCGTGGGATATAACTTATCTGCTAACCGATGTGCGCGGTATATTTTTATACCTGTATCTGGTGATGGATGTGTATTCTCGCAAGATTGGCAAATTGTATTAATTGCTTGCCTCTCAGGTAAGAACGGTATTGTGCCTAGCTCTGATGGGGCAACTC
>DAOWDF010000049.1 GCA_030639165.1 Alphaproteobacteria bacterium | reverse complement strand
CCTGAGTAATTAGTATTTACTTCATAGCCTAATTCAATATCCCCGCTTAAATGTGGGGATATTTGTATGAGGGTTAAACTTGTATAAGCTAAGCGGTTTTGTATGGTGAAGGAACAAATGAATTGCGCGCAAGCTTTGGATTTACCTAGGCCTAAGAACCCGTCTGGCCTGCCGATAGTGCTTGTTTCCGCCGTTGCACTGGTTGATAAAGACGGGCGGGTATTATTGGCACAAAGGCCAGAAGGTAAGCCTATGGCTGGGCTTTGGGAGTTTCCGGGTGGTAAGGTCGAATCAGGGGAAAGCCCTGAATTTGCACTTATGCGAGAATTAGAGGAGGAGCTTGGCATTGAAACTAGAGAATGCTGCTTTTCCCCCATTGGTTTTGCATCGCATGTGTATGATGAGTTTCATTTGCTTATGCCGCTATTTGTATGTCGGGTATGGCGCGGTTTGGTTCAGAGTATGGAAGGGCAAGAGCTAGCTTGGGTTCATCCTAAAGATATGTATGATTATCCAATGCCTGCTGCGGATATTCCTCTCATTTATCAGTTACGCGACCACCTCTAGTAATTTCACTTAATAATACTGGGTGGATTTTGTCAGTGTTTATATAGTATAATACTCATATGTATGTACCAATTTCAGATTTCAACACATTCTATAATAGTGATATCGGGCAGATTGCTCAGGGTATATTACAGCGTCATATTATGGAGATTTGGCCTGACCTTCATGGCCTTAGGGTTCTTGGTTGTGGTTATGCGACGCCTTATCTGGAACCGTTTTGCAAAAGAGCAGAGCGCGTAATTGCGATGATGCCAGATCGCAGTGGTATTGATCATAAGCAGAGCGTGCAACAGTGGCCTGAGAGCAAGAAGAACCTCGTTATGAGCTCTTTAGAGGATCAGATGCCGATTGAGACTTGCTCGGTGGATAGGGTTTTGCTAGTTCACCATCTGGAATATTGCGATAACTTACAGACAACATTACGTGAGATTTGGCGGATATTAAAGGCTAATGGGCGTTTGATGGTGATTGTTCCTAATCGAACAGGAGTATGGTCGAGAGCAGACTGGTCGCCATTTGGCCACGGTAGAGTGTTTAGCGCTGCGCAGTTATCTACATATTTGCAGGATAGTTTGCTGTCTATGGAAAGCCATAGGGGAGCCTTGTTTGTGCCGCCAATACCTGATTCGCCTATATTAATGCGTTCGGCTAATTTGATTGAAAAAATGGGCGGTAATATATTGCCATTTGTTGCAGGTGTTCACATTATTGAGGCGAGCAAGCAGATTTATGCGCGAGCGGATAATGGTGGAAACGGCCTTGGCGTGCTTGCAAAGACCAGAGAGATACTTGCTGGAAAAGGTAAGGCTGTGCCGCAAAGTTTTATTCCTCCTAAGGGAAGTTCGGAATAATATAGGCATAATTTCCGCTTATTACAGACCTGACAAACTCACGTTGTTCACGCAGTAATTTTCTAAATCTGATGCCCTCACTAGACCTAACCCCATGTTTTATCGCATTATTTTTGACTTTATCTTTGCCTCTTCGGGTCTTTGGCCCAGTCGAGTGCTTCCATGGTTTTGTCTTTAGGCAGTTTAAAGCTTGCTGTGCGCGGCGGGCAGGCGGCCAACCTCTTGTTATTATTGTCATTTTACCACCTGTTCACTTCGCTTGCAGATTTTTGCTCAAATTTTTTACATTTAATATCCTGATTCGTAAAATTAGCAATGGCATTCACAGTTTGGTAGCATTGTTTTTGCGCATTTAGTGCGGATTCATAGGCTTGTGGGCAGATTTCATAGGTGGTTTCACCGTCTTTGGATGTAACCTCACTATCGCTAGCGGCTAATTGACGTTTGAATGCGTTATCAAGAGCTAGCGTCTGATTAAATAGCATTTGTTCTAAGCTATCAAAGCCATTGAAGAGTTTATATTCTAAAGAATCTTGTAGCCTATCGGCAAAATCCTTTATGTTTTGTTTTTGCTTGGTTTTGTAATCACTCATGTTGTTTCCCTTATAATCAGCCTATCAGGCAGTAAGTATAGGGAAATATTCCTACAAAGTCAAGGGTTCTGCCTGCCATGGTGACGGGCGGCTTAGGGTGATGACTTTTGATCAAAGTTTGGGTTTTGTAGAGTGGTATCTGACAAAATAACTATCTATGTATAGATTCGTTTTTTTTGTATTTAAGTGTAAATTGGGTAGAATCTGCCAATATTACTCTAAATAGCACCTTGGTTACTTTCTTGGGTAGTTTTATTTTTGATATAAGAATCGAAGTAATGACGACTTTTTGCGTTGCTTAAAAGTGTTGTAAGGCGCGGAGGGTAGGCGTTTGATGTGTAATTTGCTTGATGAGCTAAACTTCACGTAAATATATCCACTTAAATCTTTCTAATAAACCCAAGTAATGCACTTGATTTATTATGTTGGGTTTATTAGATTAGGAATCGACTGGCTTAGAATAAGCTAGCCTCATATGGGGCGGGTTCGCCTTCCGTTAGAAGTAAGCACTGATCTGGAAAATCAAGCCGCCTACTTTAAGGTTGTGGAGCTACTCCCGCACTGAAACTGTCAATGTTAACGCATTGGCAGTTTCTTTTTTACTAACTAATCACCTAATATATAGATTACTAACGTATACTTTTAAAAGTATACTATAACCAATATATACACTGTGTTGAAGTAAAGTAAACAAAAATGTTTACTTTAGTAAATAAACTATCTTGTAGTACTCCTACTATCTTGTAGTACTTCTAGCTATACTTGCTGGCAGTATTTACTGGATACTCGCCGTATAAGTAAGGTTTTTTAGTGTGGGTGATGACGATGATGAAGGCACGTAATGCCTAAAATATATTATATTCCTAGCGGGTTATTGGGATTAACGCCGTCCATGAATTGTTTTTGGCGATCTACATTGGTGACTTGATATACGAGGCCGATCCAGCTAGCGATTATGGAGCGGGCGCTGTCCGTCCATGTGTTTTCTATTGATGGATTATCTGCATTATTGCCAGTGAAGTAATTAATGGGGAGCGGGGGAATATCGCTGCGTTTACCAGATTCGTATAGGTCTAGCTCTCTCAGATATT
>DAOWDF010000023.1 GCA_030639165.1 Alphaproteobacteria bacterium | reverse complement strand
TATTGCAAGATAATATCAGCGGCATCGAGGCTATATATGGCGGCGGCGCAGCGCTAGTTTGCTCCCAAGTCCTGCTACGAATTGATATATCTCTGGATACCCCGCCTGCTATCATTGCCTTTGGAAGCCGCAATCCAAATATGTTTAGCGAGGGGCAAGCAACTGATCAAATTATATTCCTTGCCCGCGTAATTGAAAGGTGCTTCCGATCATGGCTGAGCATCAACGCATCTGCATAAAAGCAGAAATTATTGCCAAATGCGCTGGTGATCTGGCGCAGGCTCTACAAAAATGGGATGATTACTTACGCTATGAGAAAAACATGTCGCGCCATACATTGCGTGCATATGGATCAGATGTCGGGGAATTTATCAATTTTATGTTTGATCACTTAGGAACGCAGCCATCGCTTAATGATTTATCAGAAATATCTATCCGTGATTTTCGTAGCTGGATGTCTAAAATGACCATCGGTTTGAAGGCTAATGCCAGCCGCGCCCGCTCACTTTCAGGAGTTAAGAACCTCCTTACATGGCTGGATAAGCAAGGCATAATGCATAACGCGGCAATAAACATCGTTCGCAGCCCAAAAATACCGTACAAACTCCCGCGCCCTATGCATGAAAACCAAGCATTTGATATGATTGAAAATGCAGGCATGCTGGAGAAAAAAGACTGGGTCGGCATGCGTAACTCTGCTCTGTTTATGCTGCTTTATGGCTGCGGCCTTAGGATTAATGAGGCACTATCCCTTGATATAAAAGACCTACCCGAAGGTGGTTTTTTACGAGTTACAGGTAAAGGTAATAAACAACGCCAAGTCCCTGTCCTTACTATAGTTGAGCAATATTTGAACAAATATTTAAGTTCATGCCCCTATCACCACAATGACAAAAACGATAAAAACAGAGCCATATTTCTGGGAGCAAGAGGAGAACGCCTAAACCAAGGGGTGGCGCAGTATGCAATGCGAACCTTACGCTCCTCATTAGGACTACCAGAAAATGCAACCCCACATGCACTACGCCATAGCTTTGCTACACATTTGCTGCAAAACGGAGCAAATTTACGCGAAATTCAGGAATTGTTAGGACATGCATCACTCAGCTCAACTCAGATATATACCGAAATAGATTCTAAGAGAATGCTTGAGACTTACAAAAAAGCCCACCCCCGTGCCTGATATACCAAGGTAAGGGGTAGACTAAGTATCAATTATGTTCTTACAAAAGGATTCTTCTTAATTAGAGTCTTTTTATAAAAATATCTTAATCATTGTTAAGCTGATTAGCCTGATGTGCATAGAAATCACCAGCCGCAGAATTAACAGCTTCATGGTCTATTGCAGAAAGACCAGCAGCTTTACGCTGCTCATCAGATAGAGGTGCTATAGGGTTACCATAAAAGTTACCTACTTCATCGTGAGGCTGTGCCAAAGCGTGCTCGCCCATTTCTTTAAAAAACTTATTAAACCCACTGCTTATCTTATCAATTATATTCATATCATTTTCCTTATTTATTTCAATTATAAGTTTACATAGGAAAAACTTATAGCGACAGAATTAGGATAATGCAAGAAAATACACATAAAAGTAACAAAATTACGCATAATCATCTAGGATATTGATATAACAGCAAAATAAAAATAGGCTACTAGCAGTTATAAACTGCCAATAACCTACCTATAATATATTACTAGGTAAAAAAACCCTACATATGAATCTGACGCTTACTTACAGCCATTGCCGCCTCTTTTACCACCTCGGTTAATGTCGGGTGAGCATGACAAGTACGGGCAATATCCTCTGCGCTACCTTCAAATTCCATTACAGTTACAACTTCAGAGATAAGTTCACCAACATTTGGCCCAATCATATGAGCGCCCAAAACACGGTCAGTTTCCGCACAAGCCAAAATCTTAACGAAACCATCCATTGCGCCCATTGCCCGTGCGCGCCCATTGGCCATAAACGGGAATTTACCAGCATTATATTTAACGCCAGCTTCCTTAAGTTGCTCCTCAGTTTTACCAACACTGGAGATTTCTGGATGAGTATAAACCACCCCAGGAATTGCATCATAGTCAATATGGCCAGACTGCCCCGCCAGCATTTCTGCCAGAACCACGCCCTCATCCTCAGCCTTATGCGCGAGCATCGGCCCTGCGATCACATCACCAATCGCATATATTCCTTCCACTGATGTTTCAAAAAACTCATCAGTAACAATGCGCCCGCGCTCATCAAGTTTAACACCGACATTATCAAGACCAAGCCCATCAATATAAGGTTTACGGCCAATTGCCATCAAAACTATATCAGCTTCAATCTTCTCTGCCTTACCACCAGCAGCAGGCTCAACACTTAATGTCACACCTTTAGCCGATGTTTTCGCCGAAACAACCTTACTTGAAAGCTTAAAATTAACCCCTTGCTTGGAGAATAACTTCTTAGCCTCCTTACGAATTTCACCATCCATACCAGGCAAGATATTATCCATAAACTCAACCACGGTTACTTCAGCGCCCAAACGCCTCCAAACAGTGCCGAGCTCTAGACCAATAACGCCGCCACCAATCACAACCATTTTCTTTGGAACTTCACTTAGCTCCAGCGCACCTGTTGATGATACGATACGTTTTTCATCTATATCAATACCTGGCAAAGATATAACGTCAGAGCCAGTTGCGATTATAATATTATCCGCCTCATACTCGTCACTACCTACCTTAACTTTACCTGCTGCAACGATCTCAGCAGCTCCCTTAATGCTAGTAATTTTGTTCTTTTTGAACAAGAATTCAATACCCTTGGTATTCGCATCAACTACACTTGTCTTATGCTTCATCATAGTTTTGAGATCTAGCTTAGGACTAACTTTCACGCCCATATCCGCCATATGGTGCTCTGCATCTTCAAACTTCTCAGACGCGCAAAGCAATGCTTTAGAAGGAATACAGCCAATATTCAAGCATGTTCCGCCGAACGTATCGCGCTTTTCAACTACAGCAACACTCATACCAAGCTGCGCCGCTCTAATTGCTGCTACATAACCACCTGGCCCCGCGCCTATAATTAAACAATCGAACTTCTTGGACATGCTTGCTCCTTAAATCTAAAATGTATATCCTTATACACCTATATACTATAGAGTATCAACCTATGAATAACCCTCATTTTCAACATATGACACGCGCAATAGAAGCCGAAACTAATGGCGACCATAAGACGCACAGAGTGGGCGCATTAATATGCGGAACCAGCACTAACGCTCAACAATATGAAGTAGCACGCTCCAACTTCTGGCCAGATCAACTTGCAGAAAATATAGGTAAAGACCAAAAACTTGGCAATGCAAGTACAACTGTGCACGCTGAAATAGCAGCAATACTTAGCGCCCCATCTACCGAGGGTGCAGATATCTACATTACCGCCTTACCATGCCCTAATTGTTCAAAAGCTATGGCAGAAGCGCGGATAGGGCAGGTTTTCATTAACTCTGAAGCGTTTAACACTAAACTTGGCCGCAAAATGAAGCCATTTTTTCATGATGCCTCTACTCACATACTAGAAAGTGCTGGCATTAGCGTCTTTGAAATCAACATAAAAGAAAGGCGTGTAAATCAAATTGTATCCCCTGCTCCAAACAAGCTGATCAATATACACCGCCCCCTATGTATGCTTGATATCAATTCATCTCAAATCAATAAAGACGGCTTTAACGCCCTAGCAGAGCAACAAAAAAGCGATGTCGCTTTCGCCAGCTGTTACGCTAAAAATGATCTTGGGCAATACAGCTTTATCAGCGCATCTAGCCATCGCTCCATCGGACTAAAATCTACGCAAGCAGATGAAATTTCAAATATCCAAAATAAATATAAGCCAAGCTTACAGCCTATTAATCGCCTACTATTAATATGTGCTCGCTACGGCTTAACAATTGATAAGGATTACCTGTATTCTAGCCAAACCCCAACTTCACGCGAATTTGTAAATATGATCGGCGCTGGTTACACATCACTCACCATCGGCGATCGCACAAAATGCCGTGATAAATGGGGATTGAAGGCACTGGGGCAATTGAATAAATGCATGATTATGGACACATAATTATGTATATAAAGCTTGCCTAATTAATCAGTATCAATTATATAACAACCCTAAACAAAGCCTCTGCATATAGCTACGACGCATCATGAGGGCTATTACATTTGGCAAACAGAAAATAATTGACCTGAAAAGAAATTAAGGGAAGCTAAAGCATGACACCCCATAAAAAAG
>DAOWDF010000247.1 GCA_030639165.1 Alphaproteobacteria bacterium | reverse complement strand
GGTTTTGTATTGCTTGGTATTTCATATTTAATTGCTAAGTCTGTATTACTGTTTAGCTTTATTAAATATGCTGGAGCGGCTTATCTTATATATATTGGTATTAAGGCATTAAGATCTGGTAAAAGCAGCAAGTCTTCAGATGTTGCCGAAGGTGGCATGGGTGGTAAAAACATAACCCTTGGTAAGGCTATATCTATGGGGCTTTTTACTAACTTACTTAACCCCAAGGCTGTGATATTCTTTACGGCTGTCTTTACCCAGTTTATTGATCCATCTACTTCGTTTTCAGTGCAGTTATTATATGGTGTTACATCTGGAGCGATTGAATTTTTATGGTTTTCTGCTGTGGCGATAGTTTTAACAAATCATTCAATTAAAAGGAAATTTATGGGCGTTATGCATAAGGTAGAGCGTTTGTGCGGTGGACTTATGATTGCTCTTGGTCTAAAATTAGCATTATAGTGCTTTCGTTTTCACTTACACTTCGTTATTTCGTCGCTACCGTATTGCAATACGTCTACGCTCATCGTGCCTAGTGTAATTAAAAGTAAAACCCTATAATTAGTAAAGTTACTTAGCTAAGAGTGCCCTTATGAATACAACGACTATATCGACAAAGAAACCACGTTTAAAGACTGTGCCCAAAGGGTTGTCGGTTACGCATTTATCCAAATCATATAAGAAACGTCCCGTTTTGCGTGATGTAAGCTTGAATATAACACGCGGTGAAGCGGTAGCTCTGCTTGGTCCTAACGGGGCTGGTAAGACCACTTGCTTTCATATTATAACTGGCTTAATCGGCGCGGATGGTGGATCAATATTGCTTGACGGGCAGGACATTACCGATTTGCCAATGTATCGCAGGGCAAGGCTTGGCGTTGGTTACTTGCCACAGGAAGCTTCTATTTTCCGCGGGCTGTCAGTTGAGGATAATTTGCGCGCTGTCATAGAATTACAGGATTTAAGTAAAGAAGATCAGCATATTATGTTGGAAGATCTTTTGGCAGAATTTCGCGTTGAGCATTTACGGCGCACTCCTTCGGTTGCTCTTTCAGGTGGGGAGCGTCGCAGGGTTGAAATTGCACGTGCTCTTGCTGCTCGCCCTGATTTTATCCTGCTAGATGAGCCTTTGGCTGGCGTTGATCCAATTGCGGTTAACGATATTCGTAACCTGATTTCTCATCTTAAAGATCGTGGTATTGGCGTTTTGATTACCGATCATAATGTGCGCGATTGTTTGGGTATTGTTGATCGCGCATATATTTTACATGATGGCAGTGTTCTTATGGAGGGTGCTCCTGAGGATATCGTTAATAATGAAGATGTTCGCAGGGTTTACCTAGGTGAAGGCTTCTCCCTTTAGCTTATTCTACAAGTTAGTTTATGGCGATTATTGTAGTCATATTATACAAACTATTAACGACATAAAACGTACTTACGTGTTCCCTCTGTTCTTTCCATCACCTGACTAATAAGCTCAGGGCTAATTTCTGCCTCTAATAACGTGTTTTTTAGGTGGATTAACATGGCGTTAAAGTGCTTATCATTTAGGCCATCCTTTTCGACCATTGATTTATGAATTTCTCTCATTCTCTCTAGGTCAGAATCATTGTATCCACCAAAGAGCGTGGTTAGAAAACGTTTTCTGGCTGCTAACTGGCTATCTAAGTAAGAGTCACTAAAGAAAGGCGCAATCTTATCATCATTAAGTATCCGTTCAAAAAAAGGATCTACTATGATATTTACTGTTAATTTACCGCCTATTTTTTCAAAAATATCTTCGTTGTCCAAGATATATTACCTCCTAGCGTATTGTATGCTTTTTTCATGATAGCATTTACTGGTAGTTTAAGAAACTAATAGTCATGTATTTTGTTTATAAGTAAAAACCACGAGTGATATTTTGGATTAAAAAACTCTACAATTTATGTTAGTGCATGCTAGAATGATCGCATGAGTAAAATATCACAAAAGCTGGATTTGGGGCAGTCGCAGCAGCTTACTATGACCCCGCAATTGCAGCAGGCAATTAAGCTTTTGCAGCTCAATAATGTTGAGCTTGCTGAATTTGTAGAAGAAGAGCTTGAGAAAAACCCGCTGCTTGAGAAAGATGATGGCGCGAGTGATCCTGCGAAAGATAGCGGCGAGGATGGTAGTTCTGATAGTAGTGATGAGGGCAAAGATGAGATGGATGTGGCTTTTGAAGGCCATGATTTTGACGCTGGCTCATCAACGTTTGATGTTGGAGCGGGCGGTAATTCCAAGTTCGAATATTCAGATGATAATTTTGCCGATAGAATAAGCGATGAAAAATCTTTGCGTGATCACCTGACAGATCAGCTTCATATGACATTTTCTGATGAGCGTGACCAGATGGTGGGGGCTTTACTTATAGACCTGCTGGATGAAAGCGGTTATTTGCGTGAGGATGTAGCGGTTTTGGCGGAGCGCCTTGGTTGCTCTGGTCAGCGCATAAATAAGTTATTATCACGGCTTAAGCAATTTGACCCTACGGGAGTATTCGCAAGTGATTTAACCGAGTGTCTGGCGCTACAGCTGGAAGAGCAGGGTAAGCTTGATGCACCGATGAGGTCGTTTCTAGAAAACATTTCAATGCTTGGGGATCATGATTTTAAGGGGCTTGCCTCTATTTGCGGAGTTAATGACACATATTTAATGGATATGGTTGAGGAGATTAAGCATTTAAACCCTAAGCCAGCGGCTCAATTTGAGCATTTTGTCGCGCAGACGGCTATACCAGATGTGTTAATGAAGCGTATGGC
>DAOWDF010000224.1 GCA_030639165.1 Alphaproteobacteria bacterium | reverse complement strand
TCCTTCACAGTTTGTTTAGCGCGAACTTTATCACCCATGCGCTCAATTAGGTCGGCAGATGGCCCAATAAATTTAAATCCATGCTCTTCAACCATGCGCGCAAATTGTGCGTTTTCAGATAAGAAACCATATCCCGGATGGATAGCTTCTGCGCCCGTTAGTGAGGCAGCTGTAAGAATTGCAGGAATATTTAGATAGCTGTCCTTACCTGCTGGCGGGCCAATACATACAGATTCATCTGCTAGGCGCACAGCCATAGAACTTGCATCTGCAGTGGAATGAACAACGACTGATTCTATGCCCATTTCACGACAAGCTCTAACAATTCTGAGGGCAATTTCACCACGATTAGCGATAAGAATTTTTTTTAACATTGCTATTTATCTATCTATTCATTTGGAATATTTTATTGTGTTCTTGCGTGTAACTAAGAACTACTCAATCACCACCAAGACATCACCAAATTCAATCGGTTGAGCATCACTAATAAGTATTTGGGTAATTGTTCCAGATTTTTCTGCCTTAATCGGGTTCATAACCTTCATTGCCTCAATGATAACCAAAGTATCACCAGCGTTAACATTATCACCTTTTTTGATAAATTCAGGCGCATCTGGGGACGGCTTAAGGTAAGCTGTTCCAACCATTGGCGATTTAACCGCTCCTGGGTGAGAGCAAGCCGTAGTAGCAGGCGCATCAAGGCTAGCCATTTGCGGCGCAGCAGGATCAGATGGCATAGAAACAGCAGGAGCTACCCCAGCTATAACAGTTCCAGCCTTACTTACGCGGATAACTTTATCCCCATCAGCAATTTCAACCTCTGTAAGGCCAGTTTCATTTAAAATATCAGCTAGTTCTTTAATCGCTTTTGAGTCAATTTTCATCGGTATTTCTTATTTGTTATTAATTTAGATACATAGATACAAAAATTACGGAGTAATGTCAAAGCATTGGCGTTAATTATTGTAGAAGTTCGGATAATTTATCCAGTGCCATTTCATAGCCCTCTGCGCCATGCCCCGCTATAACTGCGGATGATACAGGTTTTATATATGATATATGGCGGAATTCTTCCCGCTCTTCAGGGTTAGATAAATGCACCTCAATTATCGGGCAATCCAGTAATTTCAGCGCGTCATGAATTGCAATAGATGTGTGCGTATAGGCCGCAGCATTAATAACTAAAGCATCGAAAACATCTTTGCTCTCTTGTATCCAGTCAATGATTTGTCCTTCGTGGTTTGATTGTCTGAAATCTATTTCAAAATCAAGTGTGCTGGCCTTATTAAGGCATAGCTTTTCAATATCATTAAGTGTCTGGTTGCCATATATTTCTGGCTCTCTAACACCTAGCATATTTAAATTTGGGCCATTTATTATAAGAATTTTCTTCATATGATTATACTACTTCTAACGCCGTGCCTTGGCAAATTTTTCAAGCAATTCTTCTACTGTCGGGGTTTTATCGCTTGGCCTGTAAATTGCCTTCCCCCCCATTAGTAATGCTGGAGTGCGGGCTAGCCCCCATGCTTCGAAATATTTTTGGTTCTCTCGAACAAGTTCAATAATATCAGGTCTATCCATGTCATTCTTAAGCTGTTCAACATCTAGGCCTATATCTTCAGCATATCTAAATAACGTTTTGTGGTTGTTAATTGGCCATTTTGCGTAGATAAGGTTATGCATCTCAAAAAACTTACCCTGCTCACCTGCTGCATAAACCGAAGATGCTACGGTTTCTTCCCATATAAGGCCATGGGTAATAGTGCGCGCTATATATCGTATATTACCGTCTTGCTTAATTGCTTCAAGCAACACAGGGTGAAGTGACCTGCAATGTTCGCAGCCATATTTATTAAAATCAACAATTGTTAGGTCAGCTTGAGCGCCGCCATGGGTGTATTTATCTGTTACATCATACACTGTAAATAATTCACGGCGTAGTTGGATGAAGCTGGAGCCAGTATAGAAGACGGCTATAACTAGAATAGCGGCTAGTATTTTAGCAAGATATTTCATTTATAGTATCTTTCATTTTCATTTACACGTTATTACCCTTCGATCTCATGAAATTCACGTAGGAGAACTACGTTAAAATTTTATTCGTCTCGGCTGCCTAGTGTAACTAAAAAGCAAAAACACTATGAAAGCAGCTTTGCTATAATCTTTATCTGCCATCCCATAGGTTAAACATACAGGGATGACAGAGTTTTTTTAAGATAGTTTATTCGCTTTTATTAGCTTCTCTAGCATCAGCGATTGCCTTTTTAAGTCCATCAAGGCCGATATATCCAGGATATATTTCGTTGCCAATAATGAAGCCAGGTGTTCCACGAATACCAAGCTCTCTACCCATGCCTGATGATGTTTTGATGCTTGCTTCAATTTCATCGCTTTTTGCATCTTCGTTAAGCTTGGCAACATCAACACCTACTTTTTCTGCGACTTTATCATAAGCATCTGAGCTTTGGCTGCCTTTGTAATCCATCAAAGCCTTATGCATTTCAAAATATTTACCTTGTTTATGCGCAGCTAATGACATCTTAGCCATTGTCTGTGATGAAGGGCTTAGGATAGGCATTTCTTGGAAAACAACGCGTAGATTTTTATCTTCACCGATAAGAGTGTTTAGGTCAGCGAATGCTTTGCGGCAATACCCGCAATTATAATCAAAATACTCAACTACAGTTACATCACCATCAGGATTTCCGGCCATAGGCAATGTTTTATCTGCAAAATAGTCTTTGTATTTCGATAGATTTTCCTTCGAAGATTGCTGTGCTTGCTTTTCTTGTGATGTGCGGAAGTTCTCCACGGAGTTTAAGATATCTTCTGGATTATCAGCCAGAAATTTCTTGAAAATAACTTCAAGCTCTTTTGTTTGATCGGCGCTAAATGATTCAGCCTGTACATTTTGTGCGTTTGCAAAAATAGCTGCGGCACATGTTCCGATTGTTAATGCGAAAAATTTCAAATTCTTTTTATCTTTTTTCAAGATTCTAACTCCTTTAATTATGTTGCATATGCATTATTCGTTTAGTTTAGTAAAAAGTCACCTATTTTTTTGTGGTTTCTATAAAAGAAATTATATCTTTTGCCTTAATCCAAGTGTTGCTGCCCTCTTGTTCATTCTCAATAACATTTTGAGCATGTTGCTTTGCGTAAGTAAAATTACGCTGCAAAACTGCTTCTTCCGCTAAATGTATTTTAGCTCTGTTTTCTTGCTTTAATCTTCCATATGCAGTTGCCAGTAGGCGATGTATGCGAGTTGATCTTTCTTCATCTATAAGGGCGCGCTCTAAATGCTCTATAGCTTCGCCCAGTTTACTGCTCTGGTCTTCTTTTGCAGTTTCGATTAAGGCATGCGCTAAAGCTACTCTGAATAGCGTCGCCTCAGGCATTATTTCGAGAGCTTGTCTGTAGTAGGTAATGGATTCTTCTACTCTTCCGAAATCAACTAGCATTTGCCCCTTAAGCTCAAGGAAATATGGGTTTTTTGGCTCAATCTTTATGAGGGCATCAATTCTTTTTAATGCATCATCAATGTTATTATTGCGGTATGAGGCAATAGCGCGCGCATAATTCGCCGCCATTGATTGGTCTTTATCCTCATAAATCCAGGGGATTTGCCCCGGGTGAATAAAGCCGATGAGCTTTGCCTTCATGCGCACATGCTGCTCCATCCATTCATCTGAATACGGAGTTTGCTTATAAGCAGAGCTATCAATGCGGCGTTTCAGTGTCTCGATACGGTTATCAACCAAAGGGTGGGTTTGAATATATTCGCTTTGCTGGCTTTTAGGAACATAGTTATCGGCCTTCAGCTTATCCATGAAGCTAGCCATCCCAGATGGGTTTATTTCTGCATTTTCCAAAAATGTTAACGCAGCTTGATCGGCGCTTGATTCATTGACGCGGCTATGTGCCAGATACTTTCTTGTTGCCATAGAACTGCCACCAAGAGCGATAGCTGGCGCGGCCGAGGCATCTCCGCTTGCAATAGCTATTCCTACGCCTAATATTGTGCTTATTATGCTTTCATATGAGGCGCGCTCCATAGCTTCTCTACCTTTAATAAGGTGTCCGCCTGTTATGTGGCCAGTTTCATGTGCAAGCACGCCAATCAGCTCTCCGGGGCTTTCGGTTTTACTAATGAGGCCTGTATAGAAAAATATATTAGAGCCACCAGCGACGAATGCGTTAACTGCATCACTTTGCACTAAGATAATATTTATAGAATTACTATCTAGGTTGGCGGCTTTGAATATAGGCTCACCCCAGCTATGTAGTGTATTTTCTATTTCAGTATCACGGATTAAGCTTAGTGGTCTTGCACCTGCCTTTGCCACATTGGAATTACAGTTTAACACTGCAATCAAAGTGATAATAAATATTTTTAAAATGTTGTTATTTTCTTTCATAATACCGTAAGTTGCTGTGATGTTTGATGTTATATATTCATGGATTGATGTTATTTGGTTACCGATAGTGTATTTTGGTGCTTATAAGCAACATCGCTGGTGGTCAATAGGGCTTATATTATTCTCCATGACATTAATTCGCCTTTTAGCCGAAATTATGACTTATAGTGGCTATAATAATGGCATTATGGGATTTTTGGAGGCAAATGTCCACACACGTGGTATTATAGTTTCTAGCTTCTTTTATATTTTGTTTATGGTTTTATCGTATTATTCGAAGGATACAAAAGGGGCTGCATTTATGGCAGCTTGCCTATCAATATTTTTTATGATTTTTGTTAGCTCATCAATAGCAATGATATTATGAGTGTTAATGAAAAGAAGGATTAGTTAAATGTCACGTAATAAGCCAAAAACTAAAGTTAAAACTGCGAAGGGGCGTAAAGGTTCTTCCACGCGCTGGTTGCAGCGTCAGTTAAATGATCCTTATATTCAAAAAGCAGAAAAGAGTGGGTATCGCGGACGGGCAGCATTTAAACTCAAAGAGATAGACGAAAAGCTTAAATTTCTAAAGCCTGGTATGACTATCATTGATCTTGGCGCGGCTCCGGGAGGCTGGTGTCAGGTGGCTACGGAAAAAGGGTGCAAGGTTGTTGCGATTGACCTGCTGGAAATGGACGAGATGCCAGACGTTGAGGTATTTCAATTGGATTTTATGGATGATGATGTTCCTGATATATTAAAGGAGGCATTAGGTAAGCAGTCAGAGGATGGGCTAGCCGATGCTGTTGTAAGCGATATGGCGCCAAATACTATGGGGCACAAGCAAACTGACCATTTACGAATTATGGCAGTAGTGGAAGCGGCATATTATTTTGCTATAGAGGTTTTAAAGCCTGATGGGTTATTCATAGGAAACGTTTT
>DAOWDF010000047.1 GCA_030639165.1 Alphaproteobacteria bacterium | reverse complement strand
TCTGTGGAATTCGTCAAAATTCAGTCTTTTGGGCGTTTCACCAATATCTTGTAGTCTTAACTCATGATATTCACGGAAATTTTCAGGAATGCTCTGTAAGTTATCAGCTGTTAGCCACCATGACCGCACTAGAGCATGGCGGGCAAGCATATACATTATAGATGTTTGTCTGTCTGCGGCTTCATCCCCTTGTGGTGCGACATCCATCAAATCCAAGGAACAAAGTCTTGTGCCGGCAATATCAAATTGAGTTACGGAAGACAGGATAGGGTATTCCCGAATTGTCGAAGTTATCATACGCTCAAATGCGCCAACGACGCTTTCTGCGCTAACGCCAATTGATGTTTCTTCCAATAGTGAACGAATTTGAGGTCTTCTTGATGCTGTAATTGAGTCGTTCAGCGTTGGGACGGCGTGGCGCTGTGCAATATTAGCAAGGTGATATTGTTCAATTTCGAACATTTTATCAACAACATCCCACCATAATGGGTCTGATGGCAGGTGAATATTGTATTTCTGTATAGCTGCATCAATTTCCATCTCTAGACGAGGTAGATATGGGCGCGCTTCGGCATTTGCGGAGCTATCATCACGCCACCTATACATCTCATCGACAACAAGGCCACAAAGCTGTTGCATGCCATCGTAAGGTTTATCGTATCCTGGAGGGGTTGTTAATAATGTCAGTAGCTCAACTAAAAAGCTGCGCTCATCAACTAATGGGGTTCGGCAACCTAATTGGGTATCAAACGGATTAATAGCATATTGGTGAGCCATTTGTAGGCGGAAATATGATGCTTCGTGCTGGCGATTAAGTGGCAGAGCTTCTTTAACCAGTGAAATAAGGCCTGAAGAAGATGGGCCAATATCAATAACCGAAATATAAGGTAGCTTGCTTAATCCAGGTGTTATGGATGTACCAAAATTTAAAGTATTCAGTAAAACTGATTTACCTCCACCAGGTTGAGCAAAAATAAGATCAAACCAAGTTGTTGTAAGGGTAGTACCTGTTTGGTATGGCCAAATTTTACCGTCAGGAGTTCTAAATAACATAGCCCCTTCGCTGAACGGGCTTGAAGGTCTTTGCCATGGCAATAGCTTCATTATTTCAATCATTGGGGCAATGCCGCTAGGGGCAGTTCCTGCGCAATGTATGCCCATTGCAGAGGACATAACGCAATCAAGTGGGTCGCCTGAATATTCGCTAACCTGCATATATCCCCAGCTCTCTAGGGATTGTAGTAATATAGATAGGCGGTCTAGGATTTGATCTTTTTCACTAATTTTACACCATGTGGCGAATGAAACTCGTATTTTAACTACGGGCTCTTTTCGGGAAAGGGCGGTTAGGCTTTCCAGCGAGTATTTTATATTTTTATTGGCTGCGTTAGTTGGCCCCATAATTGTTGCAGCGAAGGTTCTCATCGCAACAGAAGATGCGCCGCCACCCTCTATTAGAAATGAAATCCTAAATGGTATATCGGCTTCTACTAGCCTGTTCATTAAAATAGGAAATGGTGTTGAATCCATGGGGCCTAGCGTCATATCTGCACCAGCCCAAAGTAAATTACCAAGGCGTACAACTGATTTGCCTAGGACTTTAGCATCGCCAGCTGTAACTTGATTAGGCAGAGATGGCCACAAGATGTCAGACATATCGGTTGCGCTTTGTGGAGCGCGCGCAGGTATAGGATCACCCGGCAAACATGCACGCCATTTATCATTTGCGCGGTCAGGGAATAAGTTAGACCGAATAGCGTTAAGGGCGTCATGTACTTCCATAAGGCTACATTCTATTCCAAGCTCACTATATGCAGTTAGCATAGCACTTACAAAGCTGTTATGTCTGGTTCTTAGAGGCTCCATAACTCCGTATGGGTATTGAGCGTCGGGTGCAACAAACCAATCTTTACCTTCTTCTTTTGCCTCTGATCCTGCCCGCTTAACTTCGTTTTTGCTTAGAGCCGAAGGTCTTGTCCAAAGAACAAGATATTGCTCCTCATGGGTTAGGAATTTTTCTAGATGAGTGATTTTTTCTTCGAATAGATCTTCCATATCTATACCAATATTACGGGCGGTATATTGGCTCGGTCTTATTTGATCCTCAAGTACTTGCCTAATTCTTGATGGGTCGCGAACAAAGTAAACTTGCATTGCATGACCCATCCGGTCAAAACGCGCACCTATTTTGATATTTG
>DAOWDF010000128.1 GCA_030639165.1 Alphaproteobacteria bacterium | reverse complement strand
ATATGCTTAGCCTTTATATGTCGCTGGAGCTACAATCCTTAAGCCTTTACGTGCTAGCAGCGTTTCATCGTAATTCACTGCGCTCTGGCGAGGCGGCAACTAAATATTTCATTTTAGGCGCATTGTCATCAGGTATGTTGCTGTTTGGAATATCTCTAATATATGGTTTTGTCGGGTCTTTAGACTTTATAACTATAAGGGAAACTCTCGGGGCACTGGAAATGATGCCACCAGGCGCGACCATTGGCATGGTATTTATCCTTGTCGCAATAGCTTTCAAAATTTCCGCCTTCCCGTTTCACATGTGGACACCAGATGTCTATGAGGGCGCACCGACATGTGTTACTGCTTTCTTCGCCATAGTCCCCAAGATCGCGGCTTTGGGCTTGCTGATGCGCCTGCTGTTTGTGCCATTTGAGGCTGCGTCCGATCAATGGATGCAGGTGTTATATTTTGTTTCGCTAGGATCGTTAATTGTTGGCTCATTTGCTGCTATAGCGCAAACCAATATTAAGCGCCTATTTGCCTATAGCTCTATCGGAAATATGGGCTACGCTTTGATCGGAATAGTTGCTGGTACATCACAGGGTGTTGGCGCAGTTCTAGTGTTCTTATTCATCTATATGCTTATGACATCAGGAGTATTTGCAATCATACTCCATATGCGCAGAAATGGACTTGCATTAGAAAAAATCAGCGACCTTGCTGGTTTTTCAAAAAACAGCCCAGTACTTGCATATGCTATGGCACTATTAATGTTTTCAATGAGTGGTATCCCTCCGCTAGCAGGGTTTTTTGGTAAATTATTCATATTTCAGGCTGCCGTTGAAAGTGAATTATACTTACTAGCAACATTGGGTATATTGGCATCAGTTATCGCTGCATATTATTATTTACGTATCATTAAGGTGATGTTCTTTGATGAGGCAGCGGATAGTTTTGATAAGACGATGAACCTTGGTAAACGTATTGTATTGTTAGTTTCTGTTTTATTTATTACAGGATTTATATTTATGCCAAACATTATCTTTGATGGCGCGATGAGTGCAGCAACCGCGTTATTCTAGGGTGGCTATTATCTGGTCGTTAAAAGAATATGATTGCGTTCCTAGCACCCAATCTACATTAAAAGATCTAATCGAAAATAATACTGAACTACCAGAAGGCATTGTCATTCATGCAAAAAGGCAAACCAATGGTTATGGTCGTCATGGACGTGTTTGGGAGCAGGGGGATGGAAACCTATATTTATCGTTTTTAGTCAAACCAAAATGTAGCCTTGATAGAGTAGGCCAGCTATCACTATTAACTGGTTTAGCTCTGTCTGATACTATCGATAAATATATGCCCGCGCAAAAATCTACTTTAAAGTGGCCGAATGATGTCATGGTTAATAACAAAAAATGCGCAGGTATTTTGATTGAAGCTGCGCCAATTAAGGATAACAGGTGCGAATATTTTATAATTGGCGTTGGTGTTAATATTAAATCTGCACCGCTAGATATAGCAACTTCATTGGAAACACATTCAACGCAAGGTATTGATGTAAAAGAATTTAGAGATATATTTCTAAGTAGATTTTCCGAAATATATAATAGTTGGCAAATCTATGGTTTCGAAGATATTCATGCAAAATACCTAGAGAAAACATATGAAAGAGACACAGAAATTAGTGTGAAATTGGGCAGCAAGCACATAGAAGGCAAATTTGAATCTATTGACATGGATGGAAATTTGCTTCTTATGTGCAATGAGAAAATTAAAAGAATATCTTCAGGCGAAATATATGCTACTAGCAATTGATACAGGTAACACAAATACAGTATTTGCACTGTTTAAGGGTAATAGCCTTGAGCACTCTTGGCGCTGCAAAACTGAGAGCTCGCGCTCGGCAGATGAGTATGCGGTATTCCTGAAGCAGCTATTTGATCTGGAGGATGTTAAGTGGAGCGATATTAATGATATAATCATCAGCTCTGTTGTTCCTGACACAAACTTTCATCTGGTCAATCTATGTAGAAAATATTTGAATATAAAGCCAATAATTGTAGATATGAAGAATGCAAATGTAGTCATTGATCTTGATAACCCAAATGAAATTGGCGCTGATCGTCTGGTTAATGCCGCAGGCGTAATTGCTAATTATCAAACACCTGCGATAGTAATAGATTTCGGCACAGCAACTACATTTGATGTAATTGATAAGGGCGGCATTTATCGCGGAGGAGTTATTGCTCCAGGTGTGCGTTTATCCATGTCCGCGCTAAGTGACAAAGCGGCCAAACTTCCACAAATAACAATAAAAAAGCCTAAATCTATAATCGGAAAAAACACTATAGATGCTATGAAATCTGGAATGTATTGGGGCTATATCGGGTTAATTGAAAATATAATAGAAAAGATCAAAACTGAGCTAGATGAGCCTGCTTTTGTACTGGCGACAGGTGGGCTAGCTCCACTTTACGCTAGTAGCACCAAGGTTATAGATCAGGTTGATGAAAGCCTTATATTTAAAGGACTTTTGGCAATATATAATAATCAGAAAAGTGAAAATTAAATGAGTAAAACTATAAAAGATAATGGATTATACTTCACTCCTCTAGGCGGTAGTGAGCAATTTGGCATAAACCTAAATCTATATGTCTGTGATGATGAATATCTAGCCGTAGATTGCGGCATTGGCTTTGCTGATGATCGCCATCCGGGTATTGATTTACTATTGCCTGAGCCTAAAGTTTTAGTAGAGAATAAGGATAAGCTTAAAGGCTTGGTTATTACTCACTCACACGAAGACCATATTGGCGCTGTCGCACATTTGTGGGAGCGTTTCCAGTGCCCTGTCTATGCTTCACCTTTTACAGCTGCTGTCTT
>DAOWDF010000125.1 GCA_030639165.1 Alphaproteobacteria bacterium | reverse complement strand
TCGGCGGCAGGCTCATTAATGCGGATACCCCCCGCGATATTCAAGAATATATCATGTGATGATAGCGATATCCCACAGCGCGATTCTAATACCGCTACAATCATGGCTAAACGGTTGCTGTCCCACCCCAATACTGCGCGGCGCGGTGAGCCTAAAGATGAGGGAGCGACCAAGGCTTGTACCTCTACCAATAATGGGCGCGTGCCTTCTAATGCTGCCAGAACTGCGCTGCCTGCTGCGCCTTCATGACGCTGGGATAGGAATAGGGCGGAGGGGTTTGCAACCTCGATCAAACCCTGCTCAGCCATCTCGAACACGCCGATTTCGTCAGTGGGGCCAAAACGGTTTTTAACGGTGCGTAATATCCTGAATTGGTGAGAGCGATCTCCTTCAAAATAAAGCACAGTATCAACCAAATGCTCCAGCACTCTAGGGCCTGCAATCTGCCCGTCTTTGGTAACATGGCCGACAAAGATCACCGCTATATCGCGCGCCTTCGCCATGCGGATAATTTCTTGCGTAGATGTACGCACCTGCGTCACTGTTCCAGGCGCACTATCGATCGAATCCACATACATGGTCTGGATGGAATCAATAACGAGTAACTGTACCTTTTTAGGCGCAGCCTTCACCGATTCCAATATATCGCGTACGTTAGTAGCCGAGGCAAGCTGAACCGATGTATCGCCTAGCCCAAGCCGATTAGCGCGCATACGTATCTGATCAGTAGATTCCTCGCCCGACACATAAACGCAATTAACATTATTCTTGGTCAGCGCGCATACAGCCTGTAAAAGCAGCGTAGATTTACCGATTCCCGGATCACCGCCAATCAGTATCGCTGCGCCCGGTACTAATCCGCCGCCAGTAACGCGATCAAATTCATCAATTCTGGTTTTATATCGGGGATAGGTTTTGCTAGTGTCGTGGCGCAAATCAACAAAATCAATGACGCGGCCTTTTTGTTTGCCGCTTAATCCCTTGGGAACGCTGGCTTCGGTGATTTCTTCGGCAATAGTATTCCACTCATTACAAGCCTCGCACTTCCCCGCCCAACGGCTAGTAACCGCGCCGCAAGATTGGCAGATATATGATTTTTGTGCTTTCGCCATTTTAGAGCTTTCTACGTTCAAGTATGGTCGTCGTTAAATTTTGCCTCACGTATAATAATACGCTTCGCCTCATTTTCCTAGCCATACATAAACATAGTGTGCTCTAGATTCATTCCTTGTCCAGATAAAGATATGAATAATTATTAGGACGGATATAGAATCACATTCTATATAGTTTTTGGCAAGTTATAGTAATTACTCGCGGCGTAATGACCATTTAATGCAGGAGTCTTTCTCTGTCATATGGCCGTAAATGGCTATTTGCTTGGTCTTTCTAGGAGTGATGCCACTGCCTAGATAAAGGCTGTCCTCTAGTTCCAGTGTGCCGATAGAACGACGGAAACGCCAGCCAACACCGCCCGGCATGCGCAATAATATCTCCTCGCCATCATTAATTAATGACGCGCTAACATTTGGGTGGAGATGAAATCTTAAGGCTATTTCAACTGGGATATCAGGGTCTAATTCGGCGCTAAAGTCATCTTGACCGCGCAAATCATTCCCTTCATCTGCCATATATATTTTTCTGGTATGAGTAACACCATTTAGCGCTTCATAACCGTTATGAGAAGCTACGACTAAGCTAGCGCCTTTTACTTCCTCGCGCTGTACATCAGTTTTCGTGGATTTACGCCCGAAATGCCCATCTTTCTTGATCTCATAAGCATTACGATAATCAAGGCAAGCTGTGTTATGTGCAGCAGTAAAACGCAAAGCATCACGCCATGCTTCAGAAATTGGATGAGAGCCACAAGAAACAAATAGTCGTTCTTTGCCATGGCAAAATTCAAAAGCCAGAGGCGCAGCGTGGGCGTTCCTATCATATGCAGCAGAAGGAGGCTTGCCAGTATCCATCACCAGCAATGATCTGCCCAGTTCCATACGCTCATAGCCAGTATCTTTTAGGCTATGTTTTGCTTTTTTATGTGTACCAGCTTGCGCCAATATTGAGTCTATAATCGCAGGATTGCCTTCTTGCGAGCCATTAAACATTCCGAATTTACGATCATTATAGCGGAATAAACGCAGCGCACTGCTCATATTACTTATCGTTGTTTCAAAAAACTCAGGCACAGTATATGCACCAGCTTTTAGCGCAATCTTCATATCAACCATAATTTCAAGTGCGCTCAATAACGTAGCTGGAGAGCGTGATATATGCCCGCCATCAGGCAGTATTTGCGCATCCAGAACTTGCTCAAGTTCGCTTAAAGATTGCTTAAGCCATTTTTCATGACCAGCCAAAGCAACCGCTGAATAAAGTAGTCCCTTTATAGCTTCAAGCATCTCTATATCTTTTGCTTTATTCCTTGATATAGCCAGATAGTTACTTAAATGTTTTGCTTGTTTTACAATAGAGGAAAGAATTTTTTCCTCAAACTCTTCACTAGCATTAGCGCAGAAAAATTCATAATGGCAAATCCACATGGCTAATCTGTTACCGATTAGATCGCTTCTCCAGCTATCTGCTTGCCAAGAGCCGCAGTGATTAATCCAGCTTTCTATCATTACGCGCCCTTGCTCGCGCGCCAATGCACCATCAAGTGCGCGTAAATCCCGTAGCCAGCCAAAGCCGTGCATATGAGAACGCCATATTTCATCCGCCTGCTCAGGGCTCCACCATTCCTCATACCAGAGCGCGCCAGTGCGCTCACCTACTCCAGCAGCATTCAATAATTCTTGGGCTTTTTCGGAATTACCAGGCCATGCATCAACTGGTCGCACGATCAAGCGGTCGGGAGTGCTTTCTTTTAGGCTCCAGTCATAAAAGAAACTATTATATGCTAGGTAACCAGCTCTGCTTTTTAGATTGTTTATTAAATTAAGATTCATAATATTCTCCTCAATTTATGCTCTAAGAGCTTTTATATTCTCGGCATATTTATCTGCGCCATCTTTAAATACGGCAGTTCCAGCAACTAGTACATTCGCGCCCGCAGCAATAACTTGTTTGGCTGTTTGCGTATTTACTCCGCCGTCAACTTCTAAGTCAATTTGACGACCTGTAGCGTCAATCATTGCGCGTGCATCCGATATTTTATCGAGCAGTGGAATAAAGCTCTGCCCGCCGAAACCAGGGTTTACGGTCATGATCAAGATAAGATCAACCATGTCCATGACATGTTTAATGCTTTCAATTGGAGTATGCGGATTTAAAGAAACTCCAGCCTTAACTCCCTTGGATTTGATATGTTGCAAAGTACGGTGGAGATGCGCTCCTGCTTCGACATGGGCGGTGATTATATCTGCTCCTGCATCCACAAAATCATCTATCAGATAATCAACTGGCGAGATCATCAAATGAACATCAAAAGTCTTAGCTGTACATTTCCTAATAGCTTTAATCACTGGCGCGCCAAAGGTCAGGTTAGGTACGAAATGCCCATCCATAACATCGATATGGATATAATCCGCTCCTGCTTTATCAATAGCGGCAACTTCCTCGCCCAATTTTGAGAAATCGGCAGAAAGTATGGATGGGGCAATAATGATATTAGGTGTCTGTGTCATGTTAGATACTCAGCTTTATGATGTGGTTGATAATTTGCATGGTAAATGCTCATTAAACCTATCAGAAAACCAAAAACATATCCACAAACTTATCAACATTCTGCTAGCCGTGGTGCATTGAATGATCCATATGATCCATTCCAGTTTCCGCGCCTGTATACCAAACACCATCTGCCGCTTGTTCAAAGGCTGAAGCCAAAAATTCTTGTCCCCCTCCCAGTAAAGTAGGGATTCCAGTGACATGCGATGCTGCCCAGCCCGCTATAGGATCAAGGAAACCTGAAGCCCCGCCTGTAGCGACAAGCGCTCCTACCGCCATACCCACCATACTAAAATCCATTAAAATATGTCGCCAGTGATTTATTTCATTAAATGTATCACTAATCGACGAATCACCTGCTGTTGCAGCCATGATTTTACTCCTCATTTGCATTAATTATTTCGATTATTATTTATGCAATGTGAGAGGGAGGTGCGCGCTGTTGGAAGTTGGAATATGAATAGTGCTTATAAGCCAGATGCTCGGCTTTAATTGCTATATTAAGTTTGTTTTGAGTGAGCTTGATAACATTATATGAAAGTAAATTCTTGCTTATATGCGTATTGGCAAAACAAAAGCCACAGTCTTTCTTTGCTGTCTTATGCTCGGAAGCAGGCTTAGAGTCTGAGCTCGGATTATACTCATCAGAAACTGCTATTTGTTTTACCGAACCATCAGCAGTACAGATCTCTATAAAGCCGTTATTACCAGAAATAAACTCACAAGCAGGCGACACCCCAACCAAAATAAAAGCCAGAGTAAAAAATACATGCAAATATCTATGCGCGTTTTTAAGCATCGCCTTAGGTATCACCCTAACTAACCCGCGTCAATCTTGAGACAAAAAACCCGTCCATTCCGCCTAAATCTGGCAAGTGAGAAGGCAGTATTCGTAAGTCACCTTTTTCATTTATAAGTTCGCTATACTTGCCAATTTCTTCTGGTTTTATTGCTATGCGCTCAAAATTATTGTGATTGCTAAGGAAGTTATCTATCTGCTTCTCACCCTCATCTTTTTGCAAAGAACAGGTGCAGTAAATCAGCAAACCACCAACCCCTAGCATACTACCTGCATGATTGAGTAAGCGTTCCTGAATAGCCATCAGGCCAGCAATATCCTTAGGTGATTTTAGATAGCCAGTATCAGGGTGACGGCGAATTGTACCAGTAGCAGAGCAGGGAGCATCCAGCAATATTCGTTGCGGAGCATCTATGGCCTTCCACTGCGATGCATCGGCAACCTCAATCTTAACTTTATCTGTTAAGCCCATGCGCTCCAGATTTTCTTCCAATCGTTTAAGGCGTTTAGCAGAGCGATCAATCGCTGTTACATTCGCGCCCATAGCTGCTAGCTGTAGCGTTTTGCCCCCCGGGGCAGCGCACATATCAATAACATCTTGCCCTGATACATCACCAAGCAATGTAGCAGGAATAGCCGCAGATGCATCTTGTATCCACCAGCTCCCCTCATCAAAACCTTCCATTTCGCGAATATTACCGCCATGCTCGCGTCGCAAACTACCCGTGGCAAGCTCTTTTGCCTGCAAGGCTTTGGCCAAATTTTCACGCTGCGATGGATCTTTAACTGTGAAGTCCAGCGCTGCCTCGTTCATATTCGCCTCAGCAATATTGGCTGCGCCTGTTAGGCCGTAATCCTCTATCCAGATTTTTAGTAGCCATTCAGGAGTATTGAGCCTGCTGGCATCTTGCCGTTCAATACGCGCCGCCCCATCACGGCCTAGCTTACGCAAAATTGCATTAACAAAGCCCATTTGCTTTTCCATGCCCATACGCTCAGCCAATCGCACAGAAGTATCAACGCTGGCATGATCAGGAACGACCATGAAGAAAAGCTGCGTTACTCCGAGGCGTAAAATATTACGTATTATCGGAGTTCTTAGCTGATCAGGCTTATCTAATGCAAAATTTATCAGATCATCAATCTGCCCTAAGCGACGTAAAGTAGTCGTCAATAACATGCGTGTAAATGCGCGATCACGTTGCTCCATATTGGCAAAATCTTCATTGCCATCAAGCGTAACATCCAGTGCATTTCTGCGATCCACTACGTTCCGAAGCATATCCAGAGCAATCCGCCTTGGCATTATCGCATCTACATCGCTTGTTTCGTTATTAGTCTCTTCATTTTCATTAGTATTTTCTGATAAATTCATTTGCCTGATCGCTCATTTTTGCTTTAATATTAGACACTGTTCTTTAATTATTCACGAAGCTCTGTTTGACAAAAACACGTGATATGCTAGAAAGAAAAGCGTAGTGAAGTGTTTCTCCACTTTCAAGCTTTTTCTGACAACGCAGATTGCGTGTTTTTGTTAAACCCGAAGGGCGCGGTTTATTTTTGCCTCTGATTGTTCATCCGTTTTGACCGTAGCTACGGCTATGCTCTGCAACGGCCTCACTTCCAGAAGACAAAAATCTCCTCGCGCAGAGCTCATTAATAATTAAAGAACAGTGTCTAGATATGGATATAGAAAAACCAAGCATTGATAAAGAAGAATCGGAAGTTAAGGCCGATTTTGATTCATTTGAAGAAAAATTGACAGCAAGCGACCGCGAGCCGCACGATAGTGCGAAGCCTACGCGGCAAGCGCAAGATTCTTATTCGAAGAGTAAGAATCAGCATAAGATAAAAGAAATTGGTGGCTTTGAAAATAGGCCAGAACCAACACGTTTTGGTGATTGGGAGGTTAATGGACGATGTTCAGACTTTTAATCTCACTACTGATATTCAGTGTTTTTTCTTTTCTTCCTGCTATGGCTATAGCCAAGTCTCCTATAGTAATTGAATTTTTTGGGCGCAATAGCTGTACTCCTGATACAGTAGCGCAAGAATCTATCCATAAAATTTTAAAAACTCAAGATGATGTAATATTGATTAATTGCAGAATAGTCCCTGTTCTAGATAAAACGGTAAAGAGCTTTACCCATAAATTCTGCTCTGATCGTCATAAGGCATACAATAAAAAATATAATCACTTTGGTTTTAACCCGACCTCTCTGATGGTTGTGAATGGTCATCTGGATGCAAATTATAAAGATGTAATGCCAACCCTTAATTTTGCTCGCACGGATAATATTTCATCTATTACAGTTAATGCGCATGATAATATGCTTGATATTTCTGTGCCGGAAATTAGCTCGGATATACGTGAGGGAGATATAATTCTCTATACTTATATGCCGACTATTGATGAAAAGGCTGTATTTATAGACTCGGATTTAACTTTAACCAATAAGCTGCAAGAAAAAATACGTCAAAATATAAGTGTGCCATTTGTAACGAAAACTCGTACAATGCCCTTTTATTTACGCCCTATATTAACAAAGGATAATCTGGGCCGCTGGCGTGGTAAGAAGATGGATATAACCATTCCATTAAATGATATTACTAGCTTTAGTGGCACAAGCTACGCCGACCTTAGTTATATTGTATTGATATATAAAGGCGATGAGTTGGGGCC
>DAOWDF010000060.1 GCA_030639165.1 Alphaproteobacteria bacterium | reverse complement strand
TTTTGGCAAATCAAAATATCGTGCTAAATGCGCATATAGAGACAATTCTTGATGAGAATTTTCTGCCTGATGATTTACGCGTTGATATAATGTCCGAAAGTGGTGAGCTTTTGCATCCTTATCTATCTGATGATCCAATTCCTTATCGCGATTTGGCGCTACATGCTTTGTATAATTACTCTACTCAGGCTTTGTTACTACAAGATACGAAAATTACAGTTGGCGGCGTACATATGTTTGCCAAGGCCGATCTTGTCTATGGTGATAATAAGGCTAAGGGCGCGGTTAAGCTTTGGGTTGATGAGTTAGAGCATGCAAAGATACCTCCCTTATGGCCGAAGATATTGCACGGTGATAATAGTGAGAAATGGGTTATTAAGAAACTATCTGATGGCGTTATTAAGGATGCATGGATTGGTTTTGATTTAGCCTTAAAGAGGGGGTTTCCGCATTATGTTCTGCGCGAGGGTGAGGATTTAGAGCCATTATTAAGTGCGGATATATCGGCTTTAGAGGCGGAATTTTCGTTTGAGGAAATGAAGATTGATTATCGCGCTCCGCTTGAGGCTATAACCGAGGCTTATGGCTCTGGTCGTTTTGATCTGGATAAGGATGAGCTTAGTGTTGAGCTTACAAAAGGTAAGTTAGGTGATATTGGGGTTAAGAGCGCTAAGCTTTTTCTTGATCGGTTGGTTGAGAAGGATGTTGGGGATGCGGATATAAATGTATCGCTAAATGGTGGTGTGGCAGATCTTATGCGCTTCTTATCTGTAGAGCCGATCAATCTTAGTGATGATATTGATATGGATATAGATAAGGTTAAAGGTAACGCCGAGATTGATGTAGCTCTTAAATTTCCTGCTCGTAAAGGCGTTGAAATGGCGCAATTTAAGATAGGAGTAGCTGGAACGCTTAACGATCTTTTATTGCCTGATGTTATAGAGAAGATGGATTTGGGCGGTAAGTCTTTGGCTCTGTCGGTGAAGGACGGGCTGGTTAGTCTTAAGGGCGATGCTACGCTTGAAAGCCGTCCGATGGATTTTGCATGGGAAACATTCCTTAGCAGTAAAGGCAAGCCATATAAAGAAAAGCTTACGGCTAAAGTTACGGCTGACCCTAATATCCGCGCTGCGTTAGGTATTGATCTTAGTGACTTTATCGAAGGGTCGATGCCTGTTGATGTGTCTTATACCTTATATTCAAATGGCACGGCGAAGGCGGATATCGAGGTTGATGTTACTAATGCGCGCTTTTTTGCTGAGCCGTTTGGTTTTGAAAAGAAGGTTGGTAAGCAGGGTAAAGCTGAATTTACAGCTCACCTTAAGGGTGGTGCTTTAAAGAAGATTACGGGTTTGACGGCCAGTGGTGCAGGCTTTGATATTTCTAAATCGGAGATATATTTTAAGGGCGAGGGCGAAAATCTGCGCCTTGATAGGGGGGTGTTTAATGATTTCACTTTGGGCGAAACCAAGGCAGATCTAAAATTTTCCTATGATGACGCGGGCAGCGTTAAGATTGATGTGGACGCGGAATTTTTAGATGCCCAGAGTTTTGTTGATAGTGATGATAAAGATAAGGGTGAGTACGCCGCTCCGCCGCTAGTTATTTCAGTGCTAGCGAAAAAAATGCGCACCTCTCCAGATGCG
The DNA here is from genome assembly GCA_030639165.1 of Alphaproteobacteria bacterium. Taxonomy (GTDB): domain Bacteria; phylum Pseudomonadota; class Alphaproteobacteria; order Micavibrionales; family Micavibrionaceae; genus UBA1672. The sequence goes on along the minus strand of DAOWDF010000060.1, from coordinate 8,926 downwards.
GTTATTAAAGATGCCAAGCTGCTGTTCGATATTGATGGGCAGGGCAGCTTTAACCAGATGGAAATGGACGCTAAAATCGGCGCGGGCAAGCTGTTTGCTAGGTTTAAGCCCGATAGTGCAGGTAAGCGCACATTTAGGCTTAGGGCTGATGATGCAGGGGCATTTCTAAAGGCGTTTAATGTTTATCCTAATATTCGCGGGGGTTCACTGGTTATTTATGGAGAGCCGATGCGCGGAGTTTATGACCGTAATTTGCGCGGCAAAGCGGAGATTACTAATTTTCGGGTTGTGCATGCTCCTGCGTTAGCAAAGTTATTGAGCATTATATCTATTACTGGCCTTGGTGAAGTTTTGGCTGGTGATGGTTTGAGTTTTGACAAGTTGGAGTCTGATTTTAGCTGGTTATCCCGCAAGAGTGGTAGCTTACTTGTTTTGAAGGATGGTCGAACTTCGGGCAGTTCCTTAGGCTTGCTTTTTGAAGGTACATTCGATAATCAAAAACGCGAGATTGATGTTTCGGGGACAATTGTGCCGATGTCTGGCCTGAATAAAGTTATTGGCGCTATTCCAATTATCGGTGATATATTAACTGGCGGATCGGGCGGGGTGTTTGCTGCAACCTACAGCTTAAAAGGCTCTACTGATGATCCTGAAATATTCGTAAACCCGCTATCTATAATCACACCAGGGATTTTACGCCGCATTTTGTGGGAGTGATTTTTATTATCCGTGATGTTTTTCTCTGTGGCAATTAGGGCATAGAGCCATTGCATTCTTAACTGTATCATCACCGCCATCGGCTAGCATTATTTTGTGGTGAACTTCTAGGTAGGGGGTATTATTTGTTTTTCGTATAAAAGGCGCTGGTTTATTGCATTCTTCACATATTCCATTAGCTCTAGTTAAAGTTTTGGCTATTACATCGCTGTTTCTGTCATAGACTGTGATTGTAACTGTGCGTTTATTAGGTTTTTTAGCTGCGGTTTTTAATCTTTTATCTATGTCTTTTGAGCTGTCATTTAAAGATTGTTTTATATCGCTATTTAAAATATTTAGATATTCGTTGTATGTTTCGATGTTTTGTTCTTTAAGAAATTTAAAGTATTTTCTTGCAGCTTTTTTATATGATTGTAGGTTTGTTCTTATAACAACATCACCCAATCTTATTTTTGAGGGATTTGGTTTATTTTCTCTTTCATCATCTTTTGAATACTCAAGAGTATTGAGTATTTTTTCTTCATATGTTCCTTTTTTAAAATATTCGTAAAGGTCTCCATAAGACTTTTCTACTTTTCTTAATTGAGATAACTGCGTATCTAGGTGCTTGTCAATAACCCCATAGTGTTGAAGCCAGTCTTTATACCCCTCATGCATTTGAAAATTCCTTATACATACCTAAACCCGCACTAGGGCATGCTTCTTCTTACCCGCGGAGAGTTTTAGCTGCGCGCCATCGTTTAAGTCGGTGGTGCTGACTTTGTGGTCTAGGTCTTTGATTGGCGTGTCGTTAACTCTTGCGCCGCCGCCTTTTATTAGGCGTTTTGCTTCACCTTTAGATGCGCAGAGGCTGGTTTCTACTAATAAATCAATGGCGGGTATTCCTGCGTCCAGTCTATCTTTATCGACTGTTATGCTAGGCAGATCGCCGCCAGCTGTGCCTTTTTCAAATACATCTTTGGCAGTTTGCTCAGCGTTTTTAGCCGCCGCCTCTCCATGGCAAAGTTTTGTGGCTTCGAATGCTAGCACTTTCTTGGCTTCGTTTATTTCTGCGCCCTCAAGTTTTTCGAGCTTATAAATTTCATCCATCGGTAAAACTGTAAATCTGCGCAATAATGTTCCTACCATTGCGTCATCGACGTTACGCCAATATTGGTAATAATCATAAGTGCTTAGCATATCCGCGTTAAGCCATACTGCACCATTAATGGTCTTGCCCATTTTCTTGCCATCAGGCGTAGTTAGTAGCGGCGCAGTTAGCGCAATTAGTTGTACTTTATCGGCCTTATGCCCAAGGTCAACGCCATTAATAATATTACCCCATTGATCCGATCCACCCATTTGCAGGATCGTGCCATGACGGCGGTTTAGTTCAAGGAAATCATAGCCTTGCATGACCATATAGTTGAACTCAAGCAAAGAAAACGGGCTTTCGCGCTCTAGCCTAGTTTTCACGGAGTCGAAGGAAATCATGCGATTAATGGTGAAATAACGCCCGTAATCACGCAAGAAAGCCAGATATGACAGCTCATCCAGCCAGTCATTATTATTGACCATTTCTGCGCCGTTATCTGCATCATTATAATCTAAAAATTGCTTGAAACAGGTGCTTTGGATGTTTTTTATGTTATCTTCGATTACTTCATCGGTTAGCAGTACGCGTTGCTCATCCTTAAAGGATGGGTCGCCGATTTTAGACGTGCCTCCGCCCATAAGGGTGATGGGCTTATGCCCACATTGCTGGAACCAGTACAGCATCATAATGCCAGTTAAATTCCCGATATGAAGGGATTTCGCCGTCGCATCAAAGCCGATATAGGCGCTCTGCGTGCCTTCAAGCAATTTTGCATCTAATGCATCAAAATTAGAACACTGATTGATAAAACCGCGTTCTTCCAATATATTTAAAAAATCTGATTTATATGTTGTCATAGTTGGGAAATATAAGCATGCGCGATCATAAAGTCTATAGGGCAATTGGTTTAATGTCGGGAACGTCGCTGGATGGAGCGATTGACGTGGCATTGATTGAAACGGATGGGCATGATTTTGTGCGGCCGCTTAAGTATATGGCGCATCCATATGATATTGCTGTTCGTGACAAGGTGCGGGAATGTTTCGGTAAGCGCGAGCGTGATGGTGCGATTGATGTGGCCGAGCGCTTGGTCACTGATATTCATATTGATGCGGTTAAGGCGTTTGGTGAGAAGGCGGATATTATCGGTTTTCACGGGCAGACGATCACCCATGACCCTGATGAGGGCTTTACTTGGCAGATTGGTGATGGTGCGCGTTTAGCTAGGGCAGTTGGCGTGGATGTTGTTTCTGATATGCGCCAAGCAGATATTAAGTCAGGCGGGCAGGGCGCTCCGTTGCTACCACTATATCATAGGGCTTTATTAAATGCTAAACGTGGCGTAGCGGTTCTTAACTTGGGCGGGGTCGCTAATATAACTTATATTGGCGCAGATGGTGAACTTATAGCTTTTGATTGTGGCCCTGCAAATGCGCTTATGGATGACCTTATAAAGGAAAAGCGCGGGCTAGATTTTGATGAAGATGGCAAGGTGGCATCGATGGGAACTCCCCAAAGTAAGGTTTTACGCAAATTTTTGGAGGATGGGTATTTTGCTAAAGTACCGCCGAAATCGCTGGATCGTGATAACTGGAATATAGATAATGTGCGCTATTCTTCATTAGAAGATGGTATGGCGACCTTGCTGGAGATGAGTGTGCAGGGCGTTGTTAAATCACTTGAGCATTTACCTGCGCGCCCCTCCCATATTTATGTGGCGGGCGGAGGGCGTAAGAATGGCTATATGATGGGCATATTGGCGCAGCGTTTGGGCTTGCCTGTTACCTCAATAGATGATCTGGGCTGGAATGGTGATGCGATAGAGGCAGAGGGCTTCGCATATTTGGCGGTGCGCTCATTATTGGGCTTATCATTAACATTGCCGAGCACAACTGGCGTGACTAAGCCGCTTAGTGGCGGTGAATTAAATTCTTGTATTTAGTTATGTGAATGTATATCGTGTGCATATATATTTATAGATAGAATAACTGGAGTAATTTAGATGGTTGCATACCCTTTTGAACAAGCCGCTCGGCAAGTTGACTTTGATTTAGAAGAGCAGTGTTTTGAGGTAAGGCCAAGAACAGATGGTGAGCAAGTAAGGTTTGACATGGATGAATGTATTCTTGAATTACCAACTGCTTTGGAGCAAGGGCATAGTGCTCTGCTTGATTGGCTTGTTGATTACATGGATAAGCTTGATACACAATGTAATTATGCAAAATTTGAATATGTTGCATCTATAATTGAGGGTTGGGGTTATAGCTCTAGTTACAATGCACCTGTTAGCAATAATGGTGAGGTTACATCTGATATGATGGCGCGCCTAATAGTGGGAAGTGCTGTTTATGATATGAAATCCGAGTGCCAGCCATTGGAAACATTGCGCGAAATGGTGTTGGGATATCATGAGGTATTGGAACATGAAAGTCGTCAATTGCAGAGTTCTTCTAATTTAGAACGCTAAGCCTTGATTTTTTATCATTTTCATGGTTTTTAAGCACCTATGACACAAATATTATCCTTAAATGATGAATCTATTAATCGCGCCGCTGACATTTTAAAAAATAGCGGAATTGTTGCCATGCCAACCGAGACAGTCTATGGGCTAGCGGCTGATGCGCGTAGTGATGCGGCGGTAACTAAAGTTTTTAAGGCTAAGGGGCGCCCTAAACATAACCCCCTAATTGTCCATGTTAATGAACTTGACGATGTTCTTAAGATCGCAAAAATGAGCAAGAAAGAGCAATCTATAGCTCAGAGCTTTTGGCCGGGGCCGCTGACGATGATCTTGAAATGTCGTAAAGATAGTGGTCTTTCTGAATTAGTGAGCGCTGGGCTATCTACTGTGGCTGTGCGCATACCATCGAATAAGGGTGCGCGTAAGTTGATAAAGGCGTGTGATTTTCCTTTGGCTGCGCCTAGTGCGAATAAATCAGGATCGTTAAGCTCTACAACTCCTGCGCATGTAGAGAGTTGTCTTGGAAGTAAGATTGATCTTATATTGGCCGCTGGTGCTTGTCGGGTTGGGTTAGAATCTACTGTTATAGATTGTAGTGGACCTGTTCCTGTTATCTTGCGCGCGGGCGCGATTACGGCAGAAGAAATTAAGGATGTTACTGGCGGTAATGTTGAGTATGATTTATGTGGCGATGGCGAGGTGAAATCTCCTGGTCAGTTACTAAAGCATTATGCTCCGTCTATTCCTGTGCGTATGAACGCGATTGATTTGGAGGAGGGTGAAGCTCTTCTAGCCTTTGGTTCAGCTAAATTTATGGGCATAAAAGGCGGCGGTGCAGCTAGCTCTTTGCCTGATAGTCGTTTGCGTAATTTGAGTAAAGATGGTGATGTTTATGAGGCGGCCGCAAATCTATTTGCGATGATGCGCGATCTTGATAAGCCTTCTAATAAGGGGATAGCGGTTATGGCTGTGCCTGATCAAGGGATAGGCGTTGCAATTAATGATCGTCTTACTCGCGCTAGTCAATAGCCTTTTGACTATAAAATATTGGTTTTATGATAGGATGTAGAAATGTTTTATAAAATTACTCTCACATTAGCCTTATTATTAGTTCCCATTAATGCTTTCGCGCAGGCATCTAGCAGTGACATCTTATTGATGGAAAGTGCCGTTAGGCATTCTTCGCAGGCGGATGCTTATAATATATATTGCGATAAAGAGAGCGATTTGGCAGGCGGTTTTATTGATAAGTTATATGAGAATAGGGATTTATCAAATGAGCAGCTGAAAGGCCTTATAGCTCTTAAAAGTGAGATCCTTGATCTAACATCGGCTTCGCTTAAGGAAAAGGGGCAGGATTGCAAAGCTCTTGACTTTATGATGCCGCGCCTAGAGGTCATGCAAAAGCTTAAAGATGTATCTTACCTTTTGAATGGTATTAATCCTAAAACTTTACCTGCTCCTGATGCTCCGAATATAGAAGATTTATTACCAAATCCTAATTTGTAGCCAATATTGTATTAATCTTAAGATCATTATTTTATGATGGGGTTATGAGACAATCAGCAAACCATTTATTTATGATCGAGCCAGCATCTTTTTATGCGAACCCGCAGACGATTGATACAAACGCGTATCAGGTTAGTGGCGAGCAGGAAAGCCACGAAGTAACGTTGCAAAAGGCGCGAATTGAGTTTCGTAATTACCGTGATATGCTGGTCGAGCGCGGGGTTATGGTGACTAGCGTTTTAGGGCATAAAGACTGCCCCGATATGGTTTTTCCGAACTGGGTGTCCACCTATGATGATGGTCGGATGATTATATATCCGATGCTTAATGAGAATAGAGCGGCAGAGCGCACACCGAAAATCATTAACTGGCTTAAGCATTATTACCCAGAAGTTACGGATTGGAGCGATTACGAGAAGCAGGGCAGAGCCCTTGAAAGCACAGCGAGCATTGTTGCCGATCATGTTAACCGCCGCGCTTATTCCGGATTATCACGTCGCAGCGATCCTGAATTAGTTCAGAAATGGGCAGAGTTCATGGGCTATGATGTGATTAGTTTCGAGACACAAAGCCATGCAAAAATTCCTGTCTACCATACTGATTTTTTGATGTATATCGGCAGTAAAATGGTGGGTATTTGTGCGGAGGTAATTACTAATAAAAAATTACGGGCGGAAGTGCTGGCTCGTTTAGCGGAAACCCATGATGTGGTCGAATTTACAGCTGCGCAATTGAAGGCTAATTGTTGTAACGCTTTGGAAGTTGTCGGGACTGGCGGAGAGCTTATGCTTACCATGTCAAAGGCTGCTTATGGCGCGTTGGACGCTTCGCAGCTTGAGGTGATTAATAAGCATTATGATACGCTGATTTGCCCTGATCTTACCACGCTTGAAAAATATGGTGGCGGCTCGGCGAGATGCATGCTTATGGAGCTGTTTTAGACTTAAGCTGGCTCTAATCCGCTTGAATTATTTTGAGGTGCTACTGGTTCTTGAGTTGATACCTCTAATTCTAGAGCCTGCACTTCTTCCATCACTTTTTCCAGACGGGTTGGTTCTAGCTCTGCAAATCTGTTAATAGCATCTATAGCATTTTCATTGCCGTTTAGGATGTCGGTGAATGATGCTCTTGTTGCATCATCTCCAGGGCCGTCTGGGAATATTGTATCTAGTTTACCTCTGAAATCTTTTGTTGTGTGCGCATCGGCTATTTGGTGAGCCTCAACTCTAGGTATGCCATGTTGTTCGGCTAAGGCTAGATTCATGGCCGTCATTCATAATGTCTCTTATGGTCGTTCCATCAATATTTCTTGCTGATAAATCTATGCCTTCTGGGGCATTGCCAATCATAGCAAATGAATTACCAGTTTCTAGGTTTTGCCCAGACATATAGGCAAGGTCACCTTTTACATTAACGTTTTGAATATTAATGTCGCCAATATCTATATCAACGTCTGCAACTTTGTCCCATTCGGCCATGTTCTATACCTTAATTCCATTGTTTTATATAACCATAATAATGAAGCATGGTTAATAAATAGTGTAGCGGGCTAGTTTAGCCAGATATTTTATTTGGTTTTTATGAATTCTAGTTTTTTGGCTAGAATATTTGAATAAAAACTGCGGCCTTTGATGTTTAGGTGGCTTCCATCACCCCACATATCTTGAGGTATTTGGAGGTTTGAGAGGTTTATTACAGTTGCGCCTATGGCTTTTTGTAGCTCGCCCGCATTGAAGGTAAGTTTACTTGTGCGGGATGGCTCTAATATAAAGATAGCTTTTACATTTTTGCTAGTTAAGTTATCAGCCATTTTACGGAGCAAGGAGATCTTCCCTTGATTGGGTTTATCAAGCGTAACTGTTTTCATTTTTCCTGTTGGAATGTCCACCCCATCCATGATCAAATCACCATTATAGCATTTATATGAGAACAGATTTTTGCCGATTGTGCTTTTGTCTATTATTTTACAATCAGGATTAAATGGCTCTTTTTCTGCTGTGTTTTTGTTAGTAGTAGTGGAAAGTTGGTTAGGTTTGCGCGGGGTAAAGCGACCATAGAGTGATACTATTTTATCATTAATCGGCTCTGCATAGATTCTAGTTGCGTGTAGTTCGGTCAGGTAAGCTTTTACTGCGCCTAACTTTTGTTTCAGCCCAAATGGAGCGTCTAATATTGCTTGTACGTCAATAAAATGCATCCCAGCTTTGAACTCTATGTTTTCTCTATATAGCGCCTCTACTGGTAGTGATATTACAACATATTCAGGTTTTAGATCTGCTGCCTTATCTGACATATATATATAATGCGGGATGATAGAGCCTGAAACGCCGTAATTATATATATCAATGCCGTGATTTTTGAACGTTTGGGTGCTGACGTGATATTCCGTGTGAGAGTTGCCGACAAATATAATATCAGGTGGATTGCCCTGATGCTTTATCTGCATGTGTTTTGCCTTTGAAGCGATTTCTTGTATGAAGTTTTGCTCATTGGTGGTTAGCAGGACATAGCCGCGTAACACCATATTCACCGCGCAAAATAACGTAATTAATGTAAGTACGAACAGTCCGATTATGCGGAAAGTTTTAGAACTGAAAATATAAAAATTCACTGGTCTTCCTTATCTCCATAATCAAAATTGTGCCGAATATTAGTCCAGCAGAAAAAACTGCAATAAGCTCGTAGGGTATTCTTTTAAGTTCTATTTCTTGCAAGCGGTTACTATTAGGCAGGGATAAAACTATTAAAAGGCCGGCTATAACTGCGGCTAGCCATAGATAGTTAATCATCTCGAAGCTGTTTATATCGAGCATGCCTTGATAGATTTTTTGCGCGGATGCCCAGTCTTTGGCTCTGAATACTACCCAAGTGGCGTTTACGAATAGGAATGTGATGACCCAAGCTATAGCGGCTGGCAGCTCTTTATAGACGGAGCTATATATTCTGTGAATTACCATAGCCGCCCCGTGTAATGCTCCCCAGATCACAAATGTCCACGCCGCGCCGTGCCATAATCCGCCGAGCAGGAATGTCAGGAATAAATTACGATATAGCTTTATCTTTGGACAGCGGCTTCCGCCCATTGAGATATATAGATAATCGCGTAAGAAACTGCTTAACGTTATGTGCCATCTTTGCCAAAATTCGCGGATGGATTTGGCCTT
>DAOWDF010000215.1 GCA_030639165.1 Alphaproteobacteria bacterium | reverse complement strand
TTATCCATTGATTTATCCCTATAATGCAAAGTGCAGCAATAATTCCAGCGAGTATATCATCGCCCATAACGCCCATAGCTCCCTTAACTTTTTTATCGATGAAGCTTATCGGCCAAGGTTTTAAGATATCAAAAAAGCGAAATGTGATAAAGGCAGCAATGATTAATAATGGATTTAATCCAGCGGGTATCAGCGCGAGCCATACGCCTGCAACTTCGTCAATTACTATCATTTTAGAGTCGTTGCCTCTCATGGGTTTATCGAATTTTTCTGCTGCCCAGAAGCCGATTATGGTGATTATTATTGTGGCTAGAGCTAGCCCCCATGCCCCGCATAATGCATATATAGCTACTCCGAAGGGGATTGCTCCTATAGTTCCCCAAGTTCCGGGGGCGGGGTTTATAAATCCAAAGCCAAACCAGCTTGCTAGCCATGTAGATGGAGCTTTGCGGTCTAACTCTTCGGGGATTTTAAAGTTAATCATTATATATTACCCTCTGTTGTTGGGAGTGAAATACTCACAGCTGCTTGTGCGGCGATGCCCTCGCTGCGGCCAGTAAAGCCGAGTTTTTCTGTTGTTGTGGCTGCTATGTTTATGCGCGATTTGTCGATTGCAGTAATTTTGGCTATGCGATCTTTCATTTTCTCGCGATGTTTCCCTATTTTTGGGGCTTCACAAATTAGGGTAAGGTTAATGTTAATAATTTTCCCGCCCTTATCACGCATATGGTTTAATGCGTGAGTTACAAATTCTGCACTATCCATGTTTTTAAATGCGTCGTTAGATGGTGGGAAGTGCAGGCCTATATCACCTTCTCCGATTGCGCCTAATATAGCATCGGTAAGCGCATGTAGGGCTACATCAGCATCAGAATGCCCTTTTAATTTACGATTATGAGGGATATTAATTCCGCAAAGTCGAATATGCTGTACGTCTTTATCTTCATTATCAAATGCGTGTACGTCATAGCCTTGGCCGATGCGTGTTTCTGTATTTTGAGATAAGATTTTCTCTGCCAAGTCTAAATCCTCTGGTAGGGTTATTTTAAAGTTTTCTTTGCTTGCTGTGACTATTTTAACATCTTCGAATAGTCCTGCATCATCGGTGTAGTTATTATTATCTGCGATTTCATGTGCTTTTTTTAGTTCGCCATAATGGAAAGCTTGTGGGGTTTGTACTGCCCATAAATTACCTCTGGATGGGGACGCATCTTTATCGCTATAGCGTAGTGTGTCGACTATTGGTGTGGCAAGGGTGGCTGCTTTGCCTTTGTTTAATGCTTGAATGAGGGAGAGTATTTCACTTGGTTTTACAAAGGGGCGGGCGGCGTCATGCACTAATATTATGTCGTTATCGTTCAAGTGTGAGAATGCTTTGAGGCCAGCATAAACACTGTCTTTCCTAGTCACCCCCCCATTACATACTGTGATATTTTCAAGGTCTTCTATTGAGCTTTCTAGCAAGTCTTTATGATTAGGGCTGGTAACTATGCAGATGTTTTTTGTATTAGTCATACTTAAAAATATATCTAATGTATGGCGCAATATTGTTTTGCCCATGATTTGTATATATTGTTTTGGAAGTTCAGAACCTAAACGTGATCCGTTTCCTGCTGCGACAATTATGACACTGAATTTAAGAGAGTTACTCATGGTGGCCTTTAATCACTTGAAAATATGTTGTAAATATGCAACAGTCCCTAAGGTTAATTTTAATATATTTATAGCAGAGTAGCACTTGTCGATACATATAAAAAACACAAAATTTTATAGCTTTGTAGCGATGTTGTTAAATTCAGTATCTGCGCTAAAATTATCACGTCTAAAGTATAGATCGTGGAGAACCAAGGTCGGCTTTTTACTGGTCATAGCGGCTATATTTAGTGTGGTTATTACTTATGCTGCCCTTAAAAAAGCGCCGCCCTTTGGCGATGATCCTGATATTGTAATCTGGCTGCTTAATATTGATCTCATAATTCTGTTGTTACTAGTGTCATTAATCGCGCAGCGTATTGTCAGCGTTTGGAGTGGGAAAAAGCGCGGTATTGCAGGGTCTCATTTGCATGTGCGCCTTGTTTATACCTTTAGTTTGCTGGTTGCTGTTCCCACTATTTTGATGACGGTGTTTTCTGCATTTTTCTTTCACTTTGGTGTTCAGGCATGGTTTAGCCAGCGTGTGCAAACAGCGATTAATGAATCGCAAGCCGTTGCTGTTTCTTATCTGGAGGAGCATAAACAAGTTATTCGCGCCGATACTCAGGCTATGGCAAATGATATTGACCGTCAAGCGGATAGGCTTTTGCTTGATGAGAAGAGGTTTTCCAAGCTTGTTGATAATCAGGCATTTTTTAGAAATCTTTCCGAGGCTATTGTTATTAACCGTAAGGGAAGGTTGCTGGCGCAATCATCTTTGGCATTTGTTCTTGAATATGAAACGCCTCCAGATTACTTATTCTCGCAGGCTGAGTTTGGTGATGTAGTTTTAACTATGGGTGATGGTAATGACCGTGTTCGCGCTTTAGTGAAGCTAAAGAATATGAGTGATGCATATTTATTTGTCGGGCGCATGGTTGATCCACAAGTCTTACTTCATTTGAATGCTGCTAAGCTCGCCACTGAGGATTATAATAATCTGCAAGAGCAATATTCTGGCATGCAAATAACCGTGACATTGATATTTGTAGTTGTGGGACTATTGTTGTTACTCGCGGCTATTTGGTCTGGGTTATTACTGGCTAGGCAGCTAGTTAACCCGATTAGTGAGCTTATAAATGCTTCGAACAAAGTGCGCGACGGTGATTTTAGTGTACGTGTTCCTGATACAAGGCGCTTGGAAGAATTTGAGTATCTTGCGCGCTCGTTTAATAGCATGACTAGTCAAATCCAGCGCCAGCGTAATGACCTTATTGATGCTAGCAGGGAGATGGATTCTAGGCGCAGAATGATTGAGACTGTTCTTGCTGGCGTGTCATCTGGTGTTATTGGGGTAGATGATCAGGGGCTAGTGAATTTGGCCAATAACTCTGCGGTAAAGCTGCTCGCTAGAGATGTT
>DAOWDF010000069.1 GCA_030639165.1 Alphaproteobacteria bacterium | reverse complement strand
AGTAAATGCCCGCCATCTTCTTTTACTATTAAATCAACGCCTGCCCATTCTTGCTTTATTTTATCTAGCGGTAAAAGCGGGTCCTGCCCTCCTGCGAGTGACAAAATCGGCACATTAAAGGATTTCAGTTCTGCATTAATATCCCAGTTAATCAGCCAATCCAACCCTTCATGCAATTTATCTTCATTAAGTGCCTGTCTAAGCGGTTTTTCAAGCCCTATATTTTCCCAGAACTCCTGCATTTGTGCTCTAGGGTCACGCATTAGTCGCTTTTGCATAGTGCGCAATACGCGCTCATCAACAAAATTTGTGAAATTGGTAAAACCGTTTATAATTATAAGAGCTTCAATATCCTCTGCGCAATTTTTCAAAGCCCATAGAGCGCCCAGAGAGTGGGTTATATATATAGATTTTTTTGCAGAATTTATAGTTTTCGGTGTAAATCTATAAAGAAATCCCAGATCGATGAAATTCGATTGTTCGAAGGGGAAGTATTGAGAAATTATTCCCCATACTCCACTACCCATACCCCAGCCATGTATGAATGTATATTGCACGCTCATGGCTTATTTATCCGCGGCCGCGATATGATGGTACGCCTTGATCTGGAACCCAAACGCCTTTAGGGGCTTCGCCAGTTTGGTAGAATATATCAATAGGTATGCCGCCGCGTGGATACCAGTAACCACCGATGCGTAGCCACTCAGGGTCTAATAATTCCACTATTCTTTTAGCGATTGAGATCGTGCAATCTTCATGGAATGCACCGTGATTGCGGAATGATCCTAAAAATAGCTTGAGGGACTTGCTCTCGATCAACCAGTCTTTCGGCACATAATCAATCATTATATGGGCGAAATCTGGCGCGCCTGTGATTGGGCAAAGAGAAGTAAATTCTGGCGCAGTAAAACGCACAAGGTATGGAGTGCCTTTCTGCGGATTAGGCACGCGCTCCAGCTCTGCTTTTTCTGGACTGTCTGGCAGGGAACTGCTTCCCCCCAGTTGGGTTAGGTCTTCATATATTGATTTATCACTCATAGTTAAACTCCTCTTTTATTTCCCCATAACAATACGTGCAGTTGTGGTAGTATTATTGCTTCAAACCACTGATCTTCAAGTGCTTTATTAATAAGCCAGTGCGTATTATTAATTACTCCATCAATATCATCTTTCGTAATACTATGGTTGCATGGCTGTAGATATACTGGATATTCAGGGTATTTATTTGCCGCATCTTTCGCGTATATATAATCCTCATCATCCTTCACTATAAACTTAAGGGCAATATCAGGCTTACTATTTGAAACTGCAAGGCATTCAGCTAAAACGATCCAGTCCGTATCCATATCGCTAGAAGGTGGCTTGGGGCTTAATGTCAGAACATCCAAATCCTCAAACCAGTCTTGAGCAATTGAGCCTTGTGTTTCTAACGCGAATTTATACCCCTTAGCATGCCCCATATCTATTAATGGTTTTAGATTTTGTATAGCTGGATTGCCGCCAGACAAGGAAACCATTATAGGAACGCCGCCTGATAATTTCTCTATTTCCTCAAATATCGCGCTAGCGCTCATGGCTTTCCATTCATGGCGATGCTCACTATCAACTGCGTGCATGCTGTCGCACCATGAACAGCGATAATCACAACCACCAGTGCGCACAAATATAGTTGGCTGCCCTATTAAAGCCCCTTCACCTTGAATAGTAGGGCCAAATATTTCACTAATACGTATAGTATCGCTCATCGCTTATGGCCTATATGTAGCTTTACTTTTAGGGGTTTCAGATACGCACACAGCGGTTACTTCTGCCCATCGGGAATTACACCAATCATATAAATATTTTGCTAGATTTTCTGCCGTAACATTATCATCACCTAAAACATCATTAAGGTGACGATGATCAAGCTTTTCATCAATAAAGATTTTTAGCTCGTCCAGCTCACGATAATCACGCACAAAACCGTACTTGTTAAGGCTGGCAGATTGCAGCTCGACCTCAACCACATAATTATGCCCGTGCAAGCGATGGCAAGGGTGATCTTCGGGCAGATCATGTAATTGATGTGAGGCAGAGAAGTGATATTCTTTAGATATAGTGTACATTGCTACGCAGCTCCCTTTTTAACGGCATCTTTCCAAAAATCAGGATCAGCATATTGCGTAGGGTCATCTATTCCAGCAATTTGGCAAGCCTCAATGCGCTCTACACATGTGCCACAACGCCCGCAATGGATCTCACCGCCCTTATAGCATGACCATGTATCCTCTATAGGCACATTAAGCTCAGCGGCTTCGCTGGCTATAGCGGATTTAGGAGCATTTATGAATGGAGTATAAAGATCAATTTGTGAAAATCCCTTGAGCGCCTCATCTTGCATAGCTTGAAAAGACGCAATAAATTCTGGTCTGCAATCAGGGTAAATAAAGTGATCGCCACCATGAACCGCAGTAGCAACGCGGCTAGCCCCCTTAGCATCAGCGATGCCGTATGCTATTGCCAGCATTATCGCATTACGATTAGGCACAACCGTGAGCTTCATGCTCTCTTGTTCATAATGCCCGTCAGGCACGTCAATATCATCAGTCAGGGCAGAGCCACTTAAGAGCGCCCCAACGCTTGATATATCGACAAGATCATAGGTAACGCCAAGGTCTTTAGCGCATTTTTCTGCGTAAAATAATTCTTTTTTATGACGCTGACCATAGTCAAATGAGATTAAGCCCATTAACTCGCCTTTAGCAGCAAGCTTATAAGCAAGTGTAACAGAATCTAATCCGCCTGAGCATATTACTAATGTTTTTTCCATGTGGTTTTCCTGTTTTTTCTATCGGGTAGGCTGCGACCGAATATTCCATGAGCATTATTTAGCAAAGTTTCCAGAAAATTGCCAGAAACAATTTATTAGGAATGATATATTGGGGCTATAACAGCTATAGCCATAGTTTCACTATATCTTAATAAGTATACTATATATTGGGTAGGTTAATTACTTTGCCTTACGGTTAAGGTATGCGTAGAATAACTAAGATTTAATGTGGGGAGCCTGTTATAACAGGGAAAAATTTATGCCACGGGAAGACCGACGTATAATTTTTGAATATGAAGAGCTATATAAAGCTATTTACTCTCTATGCGCACAAAAGGGCCATAGTAAGCCACCTGTTGGTGTGGTTACTATGATTACAGAGAATGAAAACGATAGTAGCCGTATCTATATCTTAATTGAAAATAAGAATGAGCAAAAATCCACTAAGCAGGAATATAGTCGTGATTTTATTGCTGCTGCTTTGATGGTTTATTGTCGTGGCTGCGGAATACCATTGCCTAAAAAGGCTAGGAAGTCTGTTGTATTAAAGGGTGAAGGCATAATTCTGCGCGTTGAGATATAATATCTTATCTAAAGCCGTAGATTACTTTATTGGTTTCTAGTTTTAATCATTGAAAATATAAAACCTGCTGCAAGCACACTGATAGTTACTGCCAGTGATACTGACGGGCTTATATGCCCTATAAAACCGTTATAAAACACTTTTCCGCCGATAAATATCAGTACAGCTGATAGCGCATATTTCATCAGCTCAAAGCGGGTGATTATGTGCTCCACCGCGAAAAATAACGCGCGCAGACCAAGCACTGCGAAAATATTACTGGTAAAGACCACAAAAGTATCTGTTGTTACTGATAGAGCCGCAGGGATGCTGTCTACTGCGAAAATCAAATCGCTAATTTCGATAGTTATCAAAGCAAGAAATAGTGGAGTGGCAATATATTTGGCTTTTATGCCATTGCGCTCTTCAGTTTCCAATTCCTCTCTGCGGATAAAAAACTTGTTACCATGTATTTTAGAGGTAAAAGAAAAATGCTTTTTCAGGAATAAAACTAGTGGTTTCTGCTCAAAACCATCCAGATCATCGTCATCTTTCATAAGCATCATACGCGCGCCCGTATAAATAAGAATAGCGGCGAATATATATAATACCCAATCAAAATGATGTACTAGCGCAGCTCCTGATCCGATCATAACTCCGCGTAAGATAATAACGCCGATAATTCCCCATACCAAAACCCTGTGCTGATACTGCCTCGGAATAGCAAAAGCAGAAAATATCACCGACATGACGAATAGATTATCAAGGCTTAGGCTTTTCTCAAGTATATAGGCGGTGTAATAATCCATTGCGCGATCTGCGCCATAATGGCTGTATACTAGAAGGCCAAAGGCTAGCCCAGCTGCAATATACCATGCGCTTAAGATAAGGCTGTGCTTAAAGCTGATGATATTATCCTCACCTTTATTGAATAGCTTTAAATCAATAAATAAAAGAATGGGAACAAGAGCAAAGAATATTGCCCAGTCTGTAAGTTCCATAGATATTACCCTTGTAATTACGTGCGTAAATTATATATTATCTAGCACTTAATTAACAATATGACCACTAAAATAGAGCTTATTATGCCTGATATCAAAAAAGATAAATTAACGGAATCATCTTCATTATCGCCTCGCGAAATAGTGAGTGAGCTTGATCGCCATATTATTGGACAAAATGATGCAAAGCGAGCCGTAGCCATTGCTTTGCGTAATCGCTGGAGACGCTCGCAGCTTGATCCTGAATTGCAAGAAGAAGTATATCCAAAAAATATCCTTATGGTCGGGCCAACTGGTGTTGGTAAAACCGAGATAGCGCGTCGCTTGGCAAAGCTGGCCAATGCCCCTTTTATCAAGGTTGAAGCGACTAAATTCACCGAAGTAGGTTATGTCGGCAAAGATGTCGAGTCTATCATTCGTGACCTGACCGAGTCTGCTATTCGTATGACGCAAGAAACTATGCGTAAAACCGTTAAGGTGCAGGCAGAAATATATGCTGAAGAGAGGGTGCTTGACGCACTTGT
>DAOWDF010000270.1 GCA_030639165.1 Alphaproteobacteria bacterium | reverse complement strand
TTGCGTAAAAAGCTAGAGCAGCAGGGTGTTAGAGGCGTTACTATTCATGTGATAGCGCAAAAGGATACTGTCCAAATTGGCAATTTTTCTGTTGAATTTGTTCCTGTATCGCACTCTGTTCCAGATAGTTGCTCACTATTCATCAAAACAAAATACGGAAATATTGTTCATAGTGGAGACTGGAATCTCGATCAAACTCCAGTTATTGGCATCAGGACTGAGGAATCTACTTTTAAGGCTATAGGTGATCAGGGCGTATTGGCATACATCGGGGATTCTACAAACTCACAAGTAGATGGCTATGCAGGATCAGAAAGTGACGTTGGCATTGGACTTGAAGCAGAATTCAAGGAGTGTGATGGCAGGATAGCTGTTACCATGTTCGCATCAAATGTTAGCCGCATTATCTCAATTGCTAGAGCCGCGGAAAAGGCAGGGCGAAGTGTTGTACTAATTGGCCGTTCACTCCATAGAATGGTTGGAATAGCGCATGAAACTGGCTATATGAAGGACGTACCCGAATTTCTATCTGAGGATGAAATAAAAAATATTCCTGATGAGAATTTAGTACTTATCCTTACTGGTTCTCAAGGTGAGCATCGCGCTGCGCTTGCACGAATTGCTAGGGGTGATCATCGTTCCATTAAATTAGGTAGTAATGATACTGTCATATTTTCCTCAAGAGCCATACCAGGGAACGAGCGCACGATTAGCGCGGTCAGAAATATGCTTACTCAGGCAGGGGTCAATATAATAACGCCGCGCAATACTAAGAACCTTATCCATGTTTCAGGGCATCCATGCCGTGAAGAGGTATCTACCATGTTTAAGTGGCTACGCCCCGATTTGGTTGTGCCTGTCCATGGTGAATATCAGCAGCTAGATGCGCAAAGTAAAGTCGCAAATGATTGTCAAGTGAACCAAGTCATTGTACCTAATAATGGTTCAGTGATCCGACTTGCACCTAATGAACCTAAAGTAGTCGGCAAAGTGGAAACTGGCATATTAGCTGTCGATCAGCGTAGAATTATACCACTAACACACCAATCAATTACTGCTAGGCGCAAGTTGCAATATTCAGGTACGGTTCATGCGTCGCTTGTTCTTGATGATGATTTAAAGCTTCTAGGTAAGATGAAGGTAAGTACAATTGGACTAAGCTGTCAGCGTAGCGATGATTGTATAATAGCTGATCTTGAAGAGCATATTTATGATGCTCTTGATAACTTGCCAAATGATATTGTACTGAATGAGGAAGAAATATCAGGAAAGATAAGACGATCCCTACGACGCTATGTGATGGATAGTTTAGGCTTGCAACCTAAAACCAGCGTTCATGTTACTATCGTAGAAATGTAAAGGAATACTATTATGCAGCCAGTTTCCGCATTTGTTATTTTTGTTATGATCTGGTGGAGCGTAATTTTTTGTGTTCTTCCAATAGGCATATCCACAACTTATGAGGAGACAGAAGAGGGCGATGA
The DNA here is from genome assembly GCA_030639165.1 of Alphaproteobacteria bacterium. Lineage (GTDB taxonomy): Bacteria > Pseudomonadota > Alphaproteobacteria > Micavibrionales > Micavibrionaceae > UBA1672. The sequence continues at coordinate 8,751 of DAOWDF010000270.1, read as the reverse complement.
TTACATTGCTCCTGGTGCTCCCAAAAATCTTAACATAAAAAAGAAGCTATTTCTTACCACTGTAATTTCCTCTGTGTTATGGGTAATTGCGTGCATGGTAATAGAAACAGGTGCTATTGATTTCTTGGATATTACTGAAATACAATAATTACATATTATTTGTTGATGTTTTGTACATAGATTGTATATGATGCTCTCTCAAACTTAGGAGTTAAAAATGGCAGGAATATCAAGACTGTTCGCTACCGCTATATTATCTGGTGATATAGCTGATCTTAACACAGATCTTTTAGCAGGCACTATAAAAGGCTATAAGGTTCCTGATGGTATTGTCTCAGCAGAGATATTGAATGGTATTGTGGATTGCTTAAACCATAATAATGAAGGTGCAAATATATCAACCATTAGTAGCAATGATGGCGGCACAATAGTCCATAGTATTACTTAGATTTTTTTCACCTCTATAAGAGCATAGACAGAGTGTAAGCTATACCGTAATATCTACCCCTAAAATTAGGAGTAGTAATATTATGGGCAAAAAACCTCGTAACGCAATAACACCAATCAGAACAGACGATTTTCCTGAGTGGTATCAGCAGGTTATAAAGGCCGCTGATATGGCAGAGACTTCTCCTGTTCGCGGATGTATGATTATTAAGCCCTATGGCTTTGCGTTATGGGAGAATATGCAGCGCATCTTTGATGATAGGATCAAGGAAGAGGGCGTTCAAAATACTTATTTCCCATTACTTATACCACTTAGTTTTATCAGTCGTGAAGCAGAGCATGTTGATGGTTTTGCCAAGGAATGTGCTGTAGTTACTCATCATAGATTGGAATCAGGCGAGGATGGTAATTTAGTTCCCGCAGGTAAGCTCGAAGAGCCATATGTTATTCGCCCGACTTCAGAGACTATTATCGGTGATGCAATGTCACGCTGGATACAGTCTCATCGTGACCTACCAATGAAGCTTAATCAGTGGTGTAACGTTATGCGTTGGGAGATGCGTACGCGCCTATTTCTACGCACTTCCGAGTTTCTATGGCAGGAAGGGCATAATGCTTTTGAGACAGCCAAAGAAGCTCAAGAAGATAGCTTAAAAATGCTCGAGGCTTATCGTGAGTTTTCAGAGGATTATTTGGCAATGCCTGTTATCACTGGTGAGAAAACTGCGGATGAGCGTTTCCCCGGTGCTGTTGCTACTTATACTATTGAGGCAATGATGCAAGATGGTAAGGCCTTGCAGGCTGGGACATCACATGATCTTGGTCAGAATTTCTCTAAATCTCTAAGCATTAAATTCCAAGGCCGTGATGGTGAAGAGGAATTTGCCCATACAACAAGCTGGGGTATATCTACGCGCCTTATCGGTGGTATGATAATGGTACATGGTGATGATGACGGTATGATTATGCCGCCGCGTGTTGCACCACATCAAGTTGTAATTATTCCTATATTACGCGAAGGTCAGGATGAGGCCGTGCTTAGTAAATATATCGAAGGCTTGCGCGCTAAGCTCAAAAATATTGGCGTTCGTGTACATATTGATAACCGTGAGGAGCGCACTCCAAATAAGATGTGGGATGCTATTAAAAAAGGTGTGCCTCTGCGCGTTGAAATTGGTGGGCGTGAGGTTGAGGAGGAAACACTTACCTATGTTCGCCGTGATATTGGAAAAGACTCCAAAACAACTTGCTCTGTCGATGACTTTCTCAGCAGCGTATCAGGAGTTTTAGATTCCATGCATGATGATATGCTGGCGCGCGCAAAATCTTTCCGTGATGATAATATAAAAGATGTGGATTCTCTTTCTGAAATAGCAGATTATTTCAGTAATAATGCTAATATAGGTTTTCTACGCGTTGATACTTCAATAATGGATCTACCTAACTTTGATGATACATTGAAGTCACACTCACTAACCACAAGATGTATGCCGTTTGCTGATGATGGTGACAAAGTCCTAATCGGGAAGGCTTATTAATTCAGATGATCTCCAAATTTGAAAGAACCGTGGCATGGCGTTATTTGCGCTCTAAAAAGGCAGAAGGCTTTGTCTCTGTCATTGCTGGTTTTTCGTTCGCTGGTATCATGCTAGGCGTTGCTACGCTAATCATTGTTATGAGCGTCATGAACGGATTCCGTGAGGAGCTGTTTAGCCGTATCCTCGGCATGGGCGGGCATATGAACGCCTACTCGCATGTTGGCGCGCTTACTGATTATGTTACATTGGGCGATGCAATAAAGTCTGTTAGAGGCGTTGAAATGGTTACGCCAGTTATTGAGGGGCAGACTTTATTGTCTTATCACTCAGCCGCCAGCGGAGTTATGGTGCGCGGTATATCACAGGCTGATTTTGCAAATCGGGATATTTTATTCGACGGCATAAAAAGGGGTGAGCTAGAAAATTTCCGAGATTTCAAAATAGCTATCGGAACTGTACTGGCCAATAAACTGCATATTGATATTGGCGATAAGATTACATTGACGTCACCAGTATTAAAAAGTACTCCATTTGGCACGGTTCCAACGCAACGATCATTCGAAGTTGCAATGATATTTGATGTCGAAATGTATGAGTATAATAGTGGCTTTGTTTTTATGCCACTGCCCGCGGCTCAAAAATTTTTTCAGCTTAAAAATGGTGTAAGCTCCATAGAAATATTTTTAAATGAGCCTGATCGTATAGATGAAATACGCAGCGCAATAGAGATAGAGCTTAACGGTAGAGCGGGGATCTATGATTGGCGTGATATGAATAAAAGCTTTTTCAACGCTCTGGAGGTTGAGCGCAATGTAATGTTTTTAATCCTAAGTATGATTATCATAGTTGCTGCATTCAACATAATTTCATCAATGATTATGCTGGTTAAGGATAAGGGGCATGATATTGCCATAATGAGGACAATGGGTGCTACGCGTGGCAATATGATGCGCATTTTTATGCTTACAGGCGCTAGCATTGGCTTTATTGGAACAATTATGGGCGCAATTATTGGGGTTTCTTTTGCCCTTAATATTGAGAGAGTTCGCGCAGTAATTGAGGGACTTACAGGCGCATCTTTATGGGACGCTGAGATTAGATTTTTATCAGAAATACCTGCATTACTTGATATTAATGAGGTTATAAGCGTTATATTAATGGCATTTCTTCTTTCTGTTTTTGCTACAATCTATCCAGCATGGAGAGCTGCAAGGCTAGATCCTGTAGAAGCTTTACGTTATGAGTAGGCATAAATAATGGTGAAGAAATTGATGAATATTTTTGAGAACAAATCAATGCCTGACCTTAGTTCGATTAAGGACGACTATTTCACGCCCGTACCTGAAGATTATCAGGATGATATTGACCTTGAATATGATGTAGACGATGAAGAATTAGATGGTATATCTCCAGCGCATTCTTTAGATAATAATGAATATCATACAGGTGTGAAAGAAGGGGATACCTTGCTAATGGTTCGTGGCCTGAATAAATATTATTCGCAAGGAGGCAATAAGCTCGAAATCCTTAAAAATGTTGATTTAAGGTTGCATGCAGGTGAGATTACGGCTCTTATTGGCCCCAGTGGTTCTGGAAAATCTACGTTATTGCATATATTAGGACTACTAGATGCACCATCTTCGGGGCAAATTTTTATTGGTGGTAATGATATTTCTTCTGCAAATGACAAAATGCGAACGAAATTGCGCAGTGGCCATATTGGCTTTGTCTATCAATTCCACCATCTTTTACCTGAATTTAGCGCTGTAGAGAATGTTGCCTTACCATTAATTATAGCTGGCGTTAAAACAAAATATGCATCTGATAAGGCTGCTGACTTACTAGAACAATTAGGTCTAGGCCATAGACTAAAACACCGTCCAGCAACTATGTCAGGTGGTGAACAACAGCGCGTAGCTATAGCCAGAGCTTTGATTAATGATCCGTATTTACTGTTCGCAGATGAGCCAACAGGAAATCTTGACCCAGAAACTTCAGAGGAAGTATTCGAGTTATTATTAACTCAGGTTCGAACACGTGGCATTGGCGCTCTTATCGCCACACATAATATGGATCTAGCTAACGAGATGGACAGAATTTTAGAAGTTAAATCTGGCAGGGTTCTGCCTTACTAATTATCTGAAAGCAAAATAAGTTACCTATATAGGTAAGCTCAGGTGAAGCTCATCTATATGTTTTTTTATGATGCTGCTTATTATTCCAGTTGTGCAGCAGAATGTGGCCTGTTTGTTTGATCTGGTGATCAGCAATTTGTCCCATTACCCTTAACCTCGGCATCATGAATATATGTTGTGGTAGCTATCTTTTTATTAATGATATGTGCGTATCAAGCTAGCAAGTTTACCTTGGATTTTAACGCGATCTGGTTCCAATATTTGTGGCTCATAATCATCATTTTCGGGCTCTAAGACAATTTTATTACCTGCGCGACGTAGGCGTTTTAAGGTGGCCTCCAGATCATCAACCAGTGCAACGACAATATCTCCGTTTTCTGCGCTATCACAGCGCTTGATTATCACGGTATCACCATTATTAATTCCAGCTTTAATCATAGAATCGCCATCAATAGTCAAAGCATAGTGATCTCCAGAGCCAATCATGCCTTGGGGCAGCTGGATTGTCTGCTCTTCGCTACGGATCGCTTCTATAGGTGTGCCTGCGGCGATACGCCCATAAAGAGGAACTTCATCCACGTTATAATTTGCAGCCACCTCATGTGTTGCATTTATCTCACGTGATACATGAGCTAATTTACTTTTATCATTATGGTGGGGCTCAAACCCCTCAGGTAGCTTCTTGATTTGAAGGGCACGTGCTCGGTGAGGTAGTCTTTCAATATATCCGCGTTCAACCAACGCAGAGATTAGGCGATGAATGCCTGACTTTGATTTCAAGCCCAAAGCATTTTTCATTTCTTCAAAAGATGGCGGAATATGGTCTTCGGACATTTTTTGGTGAATATATATCAATAGATCGCGCTGTTTTCTTGTAAGCATTTGCTTCCCCAATAATATATAATTCAATGTAGTTGCTGAATAGCTTATACACTATTTGTTCTAGTTAGGTTCACCCTTTGTGTCAAGGGGTAATATTGCTTATTTACCCATGAGAGTACGAAGAGCTATAGCAATATCACTCTCGCGCATAAGGCTTTCGCCAACTAAGAAGCCACTATAGCCATGAGAGTAAAGTTTTGTAAGGTCTTCGTTAGAGGATATGCCACTTTCTGAGATTTTGTAAGTAGATTTTGGCATATTTTCAAATAATTCATATGAAGTTTCTATATCAACCTGTAATGTTTTTAAATTGCGATTATTTACCCCAACCATCATAGGTTTTAGGAGCATAGAGCGCTCTAGCTCTTCTAAATTATGAACCTCAACAAGCACATCCATACCTAATTCACATGCGAGGCCGTATAATTCAGTAGCTAAGTCATCGCTCAATGCCGCCATAATTAGCAATATGCAATCAGCTCCCAAAACTCGTGATTCGTACACCTGATACGGATCAATAATAAAATCCTTACGTAGAAGTGGGATTTTCACAGCATTTTTAACTGCAACCAAGAAATCATCACAGCCCTGAAAATATGGCTCATCTGTTAGAACAGATATACATGTTGCTCCTGCGCTCTCATATATTTTAGCAATTTGAACAGGGTCAAAGTCTTCTCGGATAATACCCTTGCTTGGTGATGCTTTTTTCACCTCGGCAATTAGAGCCGCGCCCTCTACATTTTTCATATGTTCTAAAAACCCTAAAGGCTTAGGCAGGCTAGATATTATAAACTTCAACTCATCCAAAGGAGCTTGCAGCTTCTTAAATCTGATATGATCTTCTTTTTTTGTGCAAATTTTACTTAGTACATCCATATCCTTGGATTGAGTTTTATGGTTGCGAGTAAATTCTATGTATTTATTCAGAAGAGCTAAAGCCTTGCCATTATCAAGAGCTTGCGCAGCTACTTTTGCAGCCTCTTTTAACTCTGTTTCCTTACCTGCTATAATCAAGACAGCAGCAGCGTTAGCAATAACAATATCTCTGTATGCGTTTTTATCTCCATTTAATATGGCTTTTAGCGCACGTGCATTAACTTCAGCATCGCCGCCAACTAGGTCTTTAGCGTTAGACTTATTTAGACCAAAATCCTCTGGTGTTAAGGTGCTTTCGGTTATTTTATTATCCTCTAGCTTGGCAACATATGTTTCGCCAGTTGTTGTAATTTCATCCAGCCCGTCAGAGCCATGCACAACCCAAGCTTTCTTGGTGCCTAGCTTTTGTAATGCTTGAGCGATAGGCATTACAAGATCACGAGAATAAACCCCAATTAGCTGAAATTCAGTTTTAGCAGGATTAGCGAGAGGGCCAAGCAAGTTAAATATAGTGCGTATGCCTAGCGATTTTCTAACCTTAACAATATCCTTCATTGCAGCATGATGGCGCGGAGCCATTAGGAATGCGAAGTTATATAGTTTTAATGCTTCTTCGAGTTTTTCCTGCTCAACATTAAGGTTTCCCCCTAGAGCCTCAAGCACATCTGCCGCGCCTGATTTAGAGCTAGCGCTACGATTACCATGCTTAGCCATTGGAACGCCGCAGGCCGCTGCAACAATCGCCACAGCCGTTGATATATTATAGGTTCCAGACTTATCCCCACCAGTGCCACAGCAGTCAACCGCGCCTTTAGGTGCCTTAATAGGCAGAGCAGTTTCGCGCATAAGTCGCGCAGCTCCTGCGATTTCATCTATAGTCTCTCCACGCATAGATAACCCCATAAGAAGGGCCGCTATTTGCTCATCATTCCAGTTGCCATTAACAATGTCTTCCAGCGCGGAATATATCTCTTTTTCGCTTAATGTTTCGGAGCTTTGGATTTTGCTTAATATGTCAGTTATCATTTTGTTATCTCAATAAAATTTTTAAGTAGTGCATGTCCATGAGCAGTGGCTATGCTCTCAGGGTGAAATTGTACGCCGTGGATAGGCTTATCCTTATGGGATAGCGCCATTATAATGCCATCTTCGGTTTCAGCTGTGATTTCCAAGCAGTCGGGCAGGCTTTTTCTCTCGGCAATCAGCGAGTGATATCGTGTAACAGGGTAGGGGCTAGGCAGCCCCTTAAACAGTGCAGCGCCGTTATGCTTAATATCTGAAACTTTGCCATGTATAGGCTCGGGCGCTCTAACTACCTTGCCACCAAAGGCCTGAACAATGGATTGATGCCCTAAACATACACCGAATAGCGGAATATTTTTCTCCGCAGCCATAGAAATAAGCTCAACGCAAATCCCCGCATGATCAGGGTCGCTTGGCCCTGGAGATATAAGTATTCCAGTAGGATTTTCATCTATTACTTGCTGCGCGGTTATTTTATCATTACGATATATTTTCACCCCTTCTTTGGGGTCGTCACTAATATCACCAAGATATTGCACAAGGTTGTAAGTAAAACTATCGTAATTATCTATCAAGGTAATCATGGATTTGTTATGGCGTTGTGTGCTAGAAATAGCAAGCATATAGTATTATTGAGTAAGTTATTATTATGAGAGATTCTAAAATCAAAGCTAACATCATTAAAACCCTGATTTTTGTATCAATAAGCGTTTGCTTGGTTATTGTTACAGACCTACTAATTCTTGATAACAAGCGTAGCGCATGGAAGCTTGCTAGTTCATATATATCAATGGATGATCCTGACGTTAATGCCTATGAATTAAGAGAGCAGCACAGCTCATATATGAATGGAGGCATTTATATTGAGCCTGAAATGGTTGTCATTAGTCGGATCAATAGCGACATTGATTCCCCGCCATCTATTGCTGAGTTTGAGCAAGATATTGTGATTGTTGGTGAAAAAATAATAGATGATGAAATTATAGCGTTTGCAAATATAGAGCCTGCTGTCGGTGTTTACATTGAACCTGAAGTAGAAGTATTCACAGGCATTGAGCCTGAGGTATATATTAATGTTGAGGCAAAAATAGATGACACTGTAATTAGCAAATCCAAAGATGATTACAAATATACCGAGCCTAAAGGTGCAGGTATGATTGCAGTAATTATTGATGATATGGGAGTGAGCTTAAGAAGCAAGCAGGTTGAAGTTTTATCTGGCCCTCTAACTCTTGCATATTTACCTTATGCAGATAACCTTGCGGAGCGAACAAAGCGCGCTAGTGCCAATGGGCATGAGCTTATGCTGCATATGCCTATGGAGCCAATGAACACTAAGATAGACGGTGGGCCTAAGGTTCTGCGCGGCTCATTGGGGAATGAAGAATTTATTGAAGTGCTGGAGTGGGGGCTATCAAGTTTTGACGGGTTTGTTGGCCTTAACAATCATATGGGTTCTCGCCTAACTAAGGATAAGGATGCTATGCAGCGCCTAATGTCTCATTTGAAGGGTAAGGATTTGTTCTTTATCGATTCAAAAACTATTGGCTCGTCAGTTGCTGCTGATACTGCTCGTGATAACGGTATTCCATATGCTGTGCGTGATGTATTTATAGATCATGAGATCTCTATGGAGTTTCTTAGATCATCTTTGAAAAAATTAGAAGATGTAGCAAACAGGAATGGTTACGCTATTGCGATTGGTCACCCGCATAAGGAAACTATCGCTGCTTTGAAGGAATGGCTACCAACGTTAGAGGGTAAGGGCTTAACCCTTGTTCCAGCAAGCAAGCTTATCAAGCACCCTATCGCGGCCGAGGCTGCGGCTGTCGCTGCGAATTAATGAA
>DAOWDF010000052.1 GCA_030639165.1 Alphaproteobacteria bacterium | reverse complement strand
CGCATTGAAAACTCTAACCTAAAAACTCTTGTTATAACTGATAGTATAGCTGCAACTGATGAGGTTCTTGCCGCCAATAAAATTGAGCAGGTAAGTATATCTTCTCTAATCGGTGAAGCTGCAAGGCGAATCAGTGAAGAGCGCTCGATCTCCGAGTTGTTCAAATAGCTTGACATTTTCCGTAAGTCTGCGCTAAAAGGTGCGTTATATGTTAATATAGCGTAAGGGCTTGTAAAATGGTAAAAAGCACAAAACACAATAATGATAAATATAATGGTTTAATTATAAAGTTTAGACAAAAGGCATCGGAAGGTGCGCCTAACACATCAATCGTTATTGATCTGCTAAGGTCTTCTATTGATCATAATGATTTATCTGTAAGTAATGTTGAGCATGCAGTGGGTATGTCTATGTCTGCCCTTGAAAAAATTTTCTCTAGTGTTTCTACTGAGGTAGAACATTATGAAAGAATGGAGCTTGATTTCCAAGGAGAGCCAGAGCCTACTTTGCCACAAGATATTCAGAAAGCGCTGGTTAATGCACTAACCAATATACACGGATAAATTTTCCTTGCAAAATCGGCGTAGATTTGCTTTATCTTACCTCCACGTAATATATGTGATTAGAAGGTCAGTGCCCCTGAAGGTTGACCATAACTTAAAAATAAGGAAAATGACTATGTCAAAGAACTATGCTTTTGAAGCGGAAAAGAGGGATCGCGCCGGCAAGGGGGTTGCACGCTCACTTAGACGCGCAGGTAGGTCTCCTGCTGTTATCTATGGCGATAACAAAGAACCAGTAAAAATTTCATTATCTGAAAACCAGATTAATGTTGAATATAACAAGGGTCACATGTTCACGACTCTTTGCGACCTTACAGTTGGCAAAGATAAGCACCTTGTGCTTGCACGTGACATACAGCTTCACCCTGTTACAGATATTGTTGAGCATATTGATTTCTTGCGTGTTACCAAGAAAACCAAGATCGCTGTTGATATCCCTGTTAAATTCATTAACGAAGACAAATCTCCAAGTATTGAGGGTAAGGGTACTTTGAATGTTACTCGCTATACGGTTGAGCTTCTTTGTTCTGCGACAAACATTCCTGAATATCTTGAAGTTGATATTGAAGGTAAGGAGCATGGCGACTCAGTTAAGTTAAGTGATGCTGCTCTTCCTGAAGGTTCGACTCCTGTGATTACAGATCGTGACTTTACAATCGCAACATTGATCGCGCCGAAGACTGCCGAGCAAGAAGAAGCTGAAAATGCTGATGCTGAAGAAGCAGGTGATGGTATTGTTAGCGATGAAGATGCCGCTGCTGCTGAAGGTGATGCAGAAGAAGCAAAATCAGAAGCAAAATAGTCTAAATTCTATTGGAATTTTATAGATAAGAGCCTTATATTAAGGCTCTTTTTTATTATGTTGAGGACACGTTAATATGTGGCTGTTTGTTGGTCTTGGAAACCCTGATAATGAGTATGTTAAGAACCGTCATAATGTCGGATTTATGGCGATGGACTCTATCCAAAATGAGTTTCCATCATTTGGCGGATATAAATCAAAGTTTCAGGGGCAGTTATCTGAAGGTCGTATCGGCGGACAGAAGGCTATGCTTTTAAAGCCGCAAACATATATGAATAATTCTGGGCAATCTGTTGCCAAGGCCGCGGGGTTTTATAATATTGAACCAGAAAATATCATAGTTTTCCATGATGAGCTTGATATTAATGCAGGCGATGTGCGGGTAAAGCTTGGCGGTGGTAACGCTGGCCATAATGGACTTAAATCTATTCAGGCGCATTTAGGCACACCAGATTTCTGGCGTGTACGCATTGGAATTGGCCGACCGCCGCATAAAGGCGCGGATGTAAGTAATTACGTGCTGTCCGATTTTTCTAAAGAAGAGCGAGTTTGGCTAGAGCCATTGCTGGAGTATATGGGCGATAAAGCAGATGTTATTATCTCTGATAGTCCAAAGGCTTACGGTGAATCGGTTAAGACTAATTTTAAGAAATAAACTAAGAATATAAACATAAAAAGGATAATGTTATGGGATTTAATTGTGGAATTGTCGGGCTGCCTAATGTTGGTAAATCTACTTTGTTTAACGCGCTGACCGCGACCGCTGCGGCGCAAGCGGCAAATTTTCCGTTTTGTACGATTGAGCCGAATGTTGGTAGGGTTGCCGTTGCTGATGAGCGTATGAAGAAGATTGCCGCCATTGCTGGCTCTGAAAATATATTGCCTTCACAATTAGAATTTGTTGATATTGCAGGCCTTGTTAAGGGCGCATCCCAAGGCGAGGGGTTAGGAAATCAATTCCTAACAAATATCCGTGATACTGATGCTATTATCCACGTCGTGCGCTGTTTTGAGGACGGCGATATTATCCATGTTGATGGGAATATTGACCCTATCCGTGATATTGAAACGATCGAGACTGAGCTTATGCTTGCCGATCTTGAGAGTTTAGGTCGCCAGATTGAGAACCTAAAGAAAAAGGCTCGCGGCGGAGATAAAGAAATTATCGCGCAAAGTGAGTTTCTAACTCGCGTTAAGGATGCTCTAGATGCGGGAGAGCCTGCGCGCACAGTTGTTCCTACAGATGAAGATGAGGAGCTATGGCAGAAAATAGCGCAGCTTATAACTGCTAAACCAGTGCTTTATGTTTGTAATGTGACGGACGAAGATGCACAAAACGGCAATGATATGAGCAATAAAGTGGGAGCGCTAGCCAAAGAGCAGGGCGCAGAAATGGTTGTGATTTGCGCGAGCATTGAAGAAGAGATAGCGCAGCTAGATAGCGAAGAAGATAAGGCGGAGTTTTTAAGTGATATGGGGCTATCCGAGTCTGGTCTTGATCGTATCATCCGCGCAGGTAATAAGCTGCTGAAATTACAAACATATTTCACTGCTGGCCCAAAGGAAACCCGCGCATGGACTATTCCTGTCGGCGCGAAAGCTCCTGAGGCTGCGGGGGTTATCCATACCGATT
>DAOWDF010000288.1 GCA_030639165.1 Alphaproteobacteria bacterium | reverse complement strand
TGACGCGAAATACACCATGGCTGGATATCACGCATCCATGAATAGTAAGTATTCTCCCACTGCTTCGGAACAAATTCCATCTTACCAGTTTCTACGGCCTCTATAGCTGGCTTAGCCATAGTTTTTGCATCCACATACCACTGCTCAGTCAAATACGGCTCAATAATTGTATTAGAGCGATCACCATAGGGAACTGTATGCTGAATATCTTCAACCTTAACCAATAGGTCTTGCGCCTCTAGCTCTTCTAATATTAATTTACGCGCCTTAAATCGCTCCATACCGCGATATGGCTCTGGCGTATTTTCATTAAGAACGCCATGAATATCTAGGATATTAATCATTGGCAGATCATGACGCTTGCCAACTTCATAGTCGTTAAAGTCATGAGCAGGCGTGATCTTAACCGCTCCACTGCCCGCCTCTGGGTCTGCATGCTCATCTGCTATAATCGGGATCAAGCGATCCGTTAGCGGAAGAGATACTGACTTACCAATAAGATCCTTGTAACGTTCATCCTCAGGGTTTACTGCCACCGCTGTATCACCAAGCATAGTCTCAGGGCGCGTAGTAGCAACAGTGATAAATTTCTCAGTTGAACCAACAATTGGATAGCGTATCTGCCACATTTTGCCTTTTTGATCTCGTGATTCTACTTCGAGATCAGAAATACTTGTCAAAAGTTTTGTATCCCAGTTTACAAGGCGTTTATCCTTATAAATAAGTTTTTCTTTATAAAGTTGCACAAATACTTTACGTACGGCCTTTGATAAGCCCTCATCCATAGTGAAACGCTCGCGCTCCCAATCTGGAGTTGCCCCAAGCGCTCGCATTTGCTTAACGATAGTTCCGCCAGACTCTTCCTTCCACTCCCACACTTTTTCAAGGAATTTTTCACGGCCTATTTCATGACGAGATATACCCTTAGCATCAAGCTGGCGCTCAACCACCATTTGAGTTGCAATACCAGCATGATCAGTTCCAGGCTGCCATAGCGCATCGCGCCCTTTCATACGGTGATAACGGGTAAGCAAATCCTGCAAAGTAGTATTAAGGGCATGTCCCATATGAAGGCTGCCCGTTACATTGGGCGGAGGCATCATAATGGTGTAAGGCTTTTTATCACTGTCAGGGTTACAAGCAAAAGCGCCTGATTCTTCCCAATCCATATAGGATTTTGCTTCAATATTTTTTGGGTCGAATGTCTTATCCAGCATAATTATGTATCCTCTTGAAAATATGAGAGGAATAATACGTTTTTTCAGCTAAAAAGCAAGAAGATCAAAACAAAAGGAGGGTTATTCGTCTAGCACCCTTTTTGATACACGCTCTAATTCTTCACGAACCAAACGTTCAATCACAACAGGAAGGTTTTTATCAAGCCATGCGCGCAGTAACGGCTTGATTTCACTGCGAACAATATCCTCTAGAGTAATGCCACTAACCTCCACGGCAGTCTTTTTTGCAAGCTCACTTATAGCTGTATAAGCAGCATCTTCTGCGGCCTCGGTTAGAATATTATTTTCTTCTACTTTTTCTTTTTGCTCAGGTTCTGGTTCCGGCTCTATCACAGGCTCAGGCTCAGGTTCTTCAATATTATCAGCCCAGTCTATATCTACATCGCTTTCATTGTCTTCAACACGATCGGTTAAATCAATAACCTCTTCTTCTTCGGCTGAGGGTTCATCCATTGGTGAATCAAAATCAATATCATCTATAGCAGATTGATCCAAAGGCTCTGGATCAGCCTGAGGCTCTGGATCAGCCTGAGGCTCTGGATCAGCCTGAGGTTCAGGTTCAGGCTCTGACTCAGGCTCTGGAACATCACTACCTTCATCCTCTTCATCTTCAGATATAATCTGACGAATCGAATCAAGTATCTCCTCGATGGACGGTTCTTCTTCTGTTTTTGTTTGATCTGACATATTTGAATATACTGCTAGATAGTTTAGGAGGGAATCACTAACTGTTAGTCTGATATATTGTGAGGTAATTGTCAAAGCATCTTATATGTTGATATATGATGCTATCCACATAAATCAAAAATTAAATGCAGTTTCCTTCTCAAATCCGCCTATTAATGGTGCACTGGCATCAAAAAGAACCTTTGATGAAATTGAACCACCATCACTTTTTAAAAACATAGTTGCACGGCCAACTGGAGAGTTCTGCTGTTTAATTATAGTAACAAGCCTCCCACCAACAGATAACTGACCAAGAATCTTCTTTGGAACTTCAGTAATGGCTCCATTTATAATAATCAAACTATACGGAGCTTGATCGGCAACGCCTTTTGCAAGCTCTCCTTCAATTAGGGCAATGTTACATGCTCCCGTTTGATTCCAAAGTTTAATTGCCTTATCCATTTGGCGCTTATTATTCTCTAAAGCTATAATTGTGGTTACAATCGGAGATAAAATAGCAGAAGAATAACCTGAAGCTGATCCTATATCCAAAACTACATCATCCTGCACTGGATTCGCTGCCTGAATCATCTTGGCATGAATAGCTGGCTCTAGTAAAAAACGCCCCTGCCCTATATCAAGACTTTCGTCTGCATAGGCAATATCACGCATTTTTTCAGGTACAAATAACTCTCTTGGCACTGTTCCAAAAGAATTTAAAACTTCAGAATTAACTATACCAGATGTATGTATCTGACAATCAACCATATTTACTCGTGCCTGTGAAAAATCTGTCATATTTCAATCCAAAATTTATATATCTGCTAGATAATATTTAATACAACAGACATATAGGTATTTATAGAAGCTTGCTAGATTTTTTTAATAAAAATAAATTTTATTTATCAGTTGGTTGTTGACTTTAATGGTGAAAATCCTCTAATCATAAAACAATTGTAATGAGTATTGATTATATTTTTTATAGGGGCGCGGTGTCAGAGTGGTTATGTAACGGATTGCAAATCCGTGTACACCGGTTCGATTCCGGTCCGTGCCTCCAAAATTTCTTATAATTTCCTTCTTGACAAAAAATGATGGTAAGGGCATAAAGACCCCCGTGAATATAAATTAAGATGTTCCCCAGTAACTCAGTGGTAGAGTAGGTGACTGTTAATCACTTTGTCGGAGGTTCGAATCCTTCCTGGGGAGCCAAGCTTCACTCTCAGACATTTCAACTAGCATATCAAAGGGCTTACGCAAGGTGTACTCTAGCTTACGCCCCTTTAAAGATAGGTTCGAAAACACGAAATTGATAAGCTCCCTCTTTTCAAGGATTTTCGAACCTTCAAATAGCTCACTTGCTCTATTTGCCAATTGAAACGCGGTTATCAGCGTTTTTTTGAAATCTTCATCCGCGCCCTCATGCATTTCTCGCTCAACTCTATTTTTAATAAGCTCTTGCTCTAAGGCTTTATTCTTTTTGCCGTGCATATCCTCTGAAATGCCTTTTTCAAGATAAAGGTCAAGCAATCGGTTGATTTTGCCCTGTATCAAATCCTCATCTTTTCTAAGTTTTGCTATCGCATGCGTGTGATATTCGTTTTCTGCCTCATGGGATTGTTGAAGCCTTTTTGTTATTTCTTCCAATATATGCTCAGGAATGGCTATGGCTTTAAAAACCTTTGCCACCTCCTCCAAAATATCATTTTCTGGTATGTATATTTTCTTGCTTATATCCTCTGGGTTCCAAGTAATAAGATAAGTATTCTTGTTTTTCTTGGCTTCCTTCCTATCAGAGGATACAGTGCGCCCTGTTACAGCGCATTTAATTAAACTTCTAAAGACAAACTCTTTCTTTGAGCTTTGGATAGCCTGCGCCCTGTTATTTGCCATTGATCTTGCTTGCGTAACTATTTGGCACTCATCATATAAAGCTTTCGAAATGATGGTTTCGTATTTATGTGGATATGATTTTTTGTACTTTTTGATATACATTTCACCATAGTAAAATGGATTTTTCAGCATCAAGGCAATAGCATTTTTTGCAAGCGGTCTTTCAACACCAGATTTAAAGAAATTATTTGTTAAACAACGATCCTTTGCAAACTTAACCAAATCCCCCAGCGAATAAGTGCCAGTAGAATAACGCTCAAACATTTCTTGAATAACACATGCTTTTGTTTGGTCAATTATAACATGCGATTTACCGCTATCATCTTTGATATTCAAATACCCTAGCGGAGATTTATGAATGCACTCACCATTTTTTAATTTATGAAGGGGCTGTACCAGTTAATTAAAATTAGTTAAAGGTATAGTCATGCGAAAGAGTCGTTTAAGTAAAGAAAAACAGGATCGTTTAATAGAGCATTTTGTTGCTGGAACAACCGCCAGATGTGCTGCAAATTTGATCGGTGT
>DAOWDF010000298.1 GCA_030639165.1 Alphaproteobacteria bacterium | reverse complement strand
TCGCCCGAGTCAATATCGAATGTAGGGGGATCACAATCAAGAGAGTCAAGAAAATCCATCAGCCTGATATCTTCAGCCTGCGCATTCGCCCCAAAATCACCAATAGTCATATATTTACCCTTAGGGATTACCAATATATGCACTGGTGCTTTGGGCGTAATATCATTAAAAGCTAGAACATGTTCATCCTCATAAACTTTATCGCAAGGGATCTCCCCCCTGAGTATTTTTGCAAAAACATTACTCTCATCATAGACTGGCATAATAATTTCCTTTAATTTCTTTCAAGAATGTTATAGATAATTGTCGATATAACAAATGAAAGTAAAGTAATGATTTTAACAATGCTGAAAACCAAACTCCACAGAGCTACGGTAACGCAAGCAGATTTAAATTATGAAGGCTCCATTACAATCGACAGAGATTTAATGGATCAAGCTGGTATATTGACGCATGAAAGAGTTGAAGTCCTCGATATAACTAACGGCGCGCGCCTTGCTACCTATGCCATTGATGGTGAGCGTGGCTCTGGCGTAATCGGAATTAACGGCGCGGCTGCACATCTTATAAATACCGGTGATCTCGTAATAATCTGCGCCTATGCCAATATGGATGAACAGGACGCAAAATACTATAATCCTACGGTTTTACTTCTGGATGAAAATAAGAAGGTTAAAGGCAATGCCCTCTAAGTTTATGCCTTGACGAATCGCAGTGCATAATCATTATTAATAAATATGAGTATCAACAAGAAGGAAATAATAAATGTCTATAAAAGCAGTAAGTGATGATGATTTTGAAGCTGAAGTAATAAATTCTAGCGACCCTGTTCTTGTTGATTTCTGGGCGGAATGGTGCGGCCCTTGTAAATCATTACTTCCTATTGTCGAAGAAGTAGCCGCTGAAATGGAAGGCAAAGTAAAAGTCGTCAAAATTAATATCGAAGAAGCTCCTAATGCGCCTACCAAATACGGCCTGCGCGGCGTTCCTACTTTGATGCTTTTCAAAGATGGTAAAGTTGTCGATACCAGAGTTGGTGGAATGCCAAAATCACAGCTTACTGATTGGCTAGCTGATAAGGTTTAATATAGTCACGGCACTTTAAATTACATATAGAGCAAAATGCATTCGCATACGGCTAGGAAAATAAGGCGCAGCGTATAAATATACGTAAGCCACAATTTGACAAAGTCCGTAGGTGAATGAATGACGCTATAAAATAGTCAAAAATGGGCCATCAGTCCAAAGCAACGCGCAATTAATTTTGTGGTCTGGATATATCTCTCTAATAGAATCACGATAAGCAGCTAATTGCTTATGATATATCTGCGGCACATCTTTCGGGTCACGTGGCGGTGGACGGTTAGTTTTATAATCAACAATCCATATTTCATTATCACCCACTACCAAGCGATCAATTTGCCCGCTGACGATTCTATTATCAGACATTAATCCAGTAACCGATACTTCTGCCATAGAATTTTGTGCAAAGAACGGCGCGTAATCTTCATTCTCAAAAATGCGCATAACTTCCGAAACTATTCCCTTGCGCACAGCCTCAGATAAATCTGCAGCATTTTTATGCACAAATTTCAGCGCAGCATTTTCCCTTGCGCCATCATCAAAATCTGGTAAAAACTGCAATAATTTATGCGTGATGTTACCCCGCCTAAATCTCTTATTGTCAGAAGCCAATAATGGCGATAGCGCTACCTCACTTTCATCTAGTGATGGGCGAGAAGGAATAAGCGGACGAGGAGGAAATGGCTCATCAGGTGCTAGGCAGACTGCCCAATCAGGAAGCTCTGCAACATCTGCATCAGCGACGCTTTCTTCCATAACCTTATCTGGATCTTCACTTTGAGTATTCTCAATGCGCATACCACCATCTTCTAGCACCACACAATTTATATCACTCTCAATTGCATCTTTAATCTTAAAATACCATGAGCTATCTTTTGGCTTGCTACCGCCAACATATCCCGCGATATAAAGACGATCCGCAGCCCTAGTCATAGCAACATAAAGCAGGCGGTAATATTCCTGCTCTTCAAGATCATTACATCTCTGAAATAAAGCGCTGTAACTGTGCGGATCCTCCTCTTTACGCTGCGAATAAAGTGGCACATCCAAACCACTCTTATCTGGCCAGATCATACGCCCTGTCTTTTTTGCTGCACTATTTTTAATCGTATCAGGCATAATAACAATTGGAGACTGTAAACCTTTAGAACCATGAATAGTCATTATACGCACCTGACCACCACTCTCATCCATCTCACGTTTTATCTGCGTACTTTGGCATTCTTGATGATCAATGAATATTTGTAAATGATC
>DAOWDF010000243.1 GCA_030639165.1 Alphaproteobacteria bacterium | reverse complement strand
TGCGAATGGAGATTTAACAACAGTGACCCAACAGACCAGTTAGCACAACTAAGACAATGGGTTAAACAATATTTAAACTAGTTAGCTAGGACAGCCCCTTTTAATTTTGATAGAAGGTATTTTTTCCATTTACATTACCCTAAGTAATTGTTTTTCCTAAATCAAATAACATTGTATAGTAGGAAGTCTAAATTTTACATTAAACATCGCGTGCGAACTCGCCAGTATTATCAGGTGTGATATTCACCCAGCTATCTTTTTGACCTTGAAAGGATAGTTCGCCAGTGAATTGGGTTTGGTCGAGCGCGTTCTTATAAGATCCGCGCATTTCCATCTTTATCGCCTCGCTAAAGCCTTGTTCGGTGCGCAATATTAAATCCAGACGCCCAACGCCTTCATGGTTACCGATAAATAAGCCATCAAGTTGAACCTTACCAATTTGGCTCAAATTCAAATCCATCACAAATCTAGTTTTAGAGCCCGAATTTTGCCCATTATCATCTGATCCACTGTCATGTTCTTTGCGGTAATGCATAGTTACTTTATGGATGTCATCCTGCCAAGTAAGCGGCATAGTAAGCATGCGCCATTCTTGGCTTATTGGGTCATTGCTGGTTCTGGCAAGGCTTGATATTTCTGTGCCCAAACGCGTTATAAGCTCTCCTTTGCCTGTCATCTTTAATATCTCTACGGCGCGCTCCCCCAGCCAGCTTTGCATATCTCCGCCTCGCATAGCTGCAAGAAAAAACAGCGCTGACGCCCCAATCTGATGTGGCATGGACGCATTGGGGAGGGTATTTGTAAAGGCTTGCGCAACTTGCGGGTTTGCCGTCATCAGGGCTTGGCTAATTTCCTGTAATATTGGCCATATATTTGTATTGGAACCAATAAATTGTGTGTGTGATGTTAGTGCTTGCGCATGCTCAATACTACTATCTGCTAATCCTATAATATTAGTGCTTTGCGTAACCTCTAGCTTAATTTGTGAGCCTATGGCTATATCCTCTACATTTGCTTGCAGTGCATAGTGCTGCGCTGTAGCGGTTTCTGGCGTTATAATCCGTAATATAGGTAGGTTTTTATCCTCCGTAAATCCTACTAAGACTGCCTTTAACTCTCCAGATTTTTGATTATCTGCAAAGGTCTTGGTATCGATTTGTTGTATCTCTGTATTGATAGGAACTATTTCTGGCAATGGCGGAGCTATATTACTGATATTAACTTCTGAAATTATCGCAGGTGAAAAATTGCTAGCAACTATTCTTAAAGCCTCATCGCTATTTATTACTATTGCTTGAGGCTGCGGATTTGAAATTATTTGTGCTATTACGATATTCAGAGGTATTTTTGTTGTAGGAGCTTGTAGAGTAAATACGTCACCTATATTTACCTTGTTTAAATCTGGAGCAACCAATTCCAAAGAGACCTGTTGTGGCAGTGATAATATCAATGGAGCGTTCGTCACTTGCGCTATATTCAGAATATCTACGTCAGAGATGATATTTTGTTTATGCGATAGAATTATATTTTCTACAGGTAATTGCGCTGTAACTAATATCGATTTTTTAGATACTAACCCCAAATTAACATCGATATTTTCGATATAAGGAATTGTGATTTTAGGTATATCTTGTGGAGTTAAAGCCGTAACTTTTACAGGCGCGCCATTAACTAATCCTAGGGGGGTAAGAGTAGGGGGAGTATTAATTGCTGGTTTTAGATCGGTATAATCCTTTGGTAGGGTTTCTGATGTTGCGGGCTGTTTAACTGCAACGCGGATATTAGCGATTTGTATCTGCTCGCTATCTATTACCTTAAGCTGAATTGTGATCTCAACTTTATCGCCTTGGGCAATTTGAATGCCAGCCGCCAACTTGGCAGTAATCTCGCCTTTATCTGTACGTATATGAATAATGCCGTCACGCTCTACACTTATTACTTCACCGCGCAGTTTTTGCGTGCGATCTACATTCTCGATGGACTTGGGAAGGCTAATTATCTCCAGATTAGGAGCTGAAGCTTGCCCTGACTCTCTAGCGCTAAGCGATTGATTTGGTTTTGTGTTTATGGAGCCAGCATCACTCATAGCGCATTATTTCTGCGCGGTGCGACGACCTGAATTTTGAACATTGCGCCAAACCATCTTTGCTATCTTCTCAACATCAAGCGCGGCATCAGCAGAAGGCGAACGTATAAGGATAGGAGTTTGACTGCGGATAGTTTCTTTAACTTTTTTATCCACGCGGATCATTCCTATTAGAGGAGGGGAAAGTCTTAAGAAGTTCTCACAAGCCTTCAACAATGTTTTATATGTCTTTTCTGCCTCTAAGATACTGCTGGCCATATTGACTATAATGCTAACATTATTTGACATGCCTGCTGCATTTCCAAGTTTAATAAAGGCATATGCATCGGTAAGTGATGTCGGCTCATCAGTGGTAATAAGCAGAGTACTGCTAGCAGTAGCAGAAAGCATGCGCACTGTACGATCAACGCCTGCGCCAAGGTCGGCAATTACAACGTCATACTCGCTGGCAACATCCATCAGCTGATCACGCAAAAGCGCAAGACGTTGGCTCGGTAGCGCAGAAAGTGAAGCTTGCCCTGATCTACCTGCAATAATATCAAAATTACCTTCTTCATATCTTTGAATAACTTTATCAAGCCCCATACGCCCGCGAATAACATCGTTTAAATCCCGCTTAGGCATAAGGCCTAGCTGCACATCAACATTGGCAAGGCCAAGGTCACCATCAAATAATAATACGCGCTTACCCATTCTGCTCAAAGCATTAGCAAGTGTAATAGAAAACCATGTTTTACCAACTCCGCCTTTACCACTGCCAACGGCTACAATATTTGTGCAACGGTTAAATGAAGTTCTGCCAGTATTAGTTCTGCTATCGGTGGTGTTACCAGATTCCTTGGTTTGCGTATGTGCAGAGCGTTCTATCATTTTCTGGTTCCTGTTCTTTGAGATCTGCTTGCGTCTGATCTGGACATTAATGTAGCATCTTTTTCTGATTTATACAGTCGTGGTACTAATAATTGTGCAAGCGTTTTGGGGGTAAGTGGATGCAAGCCCTGCGCAACCTTTGGAGTATTACTAACATCACAAAAGCTTAAGCATCCCTGATGCGCTGCTGCCAATATGCTTCCTAATCTGCGCGCGATATCTGTGCGTGTTGTGAGCAGGCTGCTAGCGCCGATGGTTGCGAAAACTCGTGCCATTTCTCCTGCTTCATCCGCATCAATTCCCGCAGGCATAACAAGCACGCTACGCACATCCGCACTGCCAATAAGGCGCGCCAGAATTTTAACATCGGTAGTATTGAACGGGTTTAAGCCAGATGTATCAATAATAACCTGATCACAGCTATGTGATAGGTCTTCAGAGATTATCCGCAGCTCTTTCGGGCTTGCAGCTTTTTGTAGGTCTATTTGCATTAATTTAGTGAAGGCCTGTAATTGCTCAACTCCGCCAGCGCGCACTGTATCAGTTGATATAACGCCAACATTTAGGCCGTTCATACTGCCACGCGCGGCCATTTTCGCAACGGCTAAAGTTTTGCCAGCACCAGGCGGGCCAATCATCATTATTGGCTTATTGCTACGCCCTGTTGGCAGTGGGTCATAGGAGAAAAGCTGCTCCAGAGTTTGGTTCAGGGCTGTGGCAACATCATCAAATCCCATAACTGTGGCGCATGAAATAATGTTATCCATTACATCCTCAGGTACACAATGGCGCAGCATTATATCTGTGATTTCTTCTGTTACTGCATCCGCATCTTGCTCATCATCATATTGAAGCCAGTTATCCATACTTGCCATATCATCGTTACCAACTTCAAATGATGGCTCAATCGCAGCAGTGACGCGTACACCACCGCTAGCACGATCATCAGCCGTAGCAACGATAATGGCTTCATCACCCAAGCTATCCCGTATCATTTGCATCGCCTCTGTCATTGTATTTGCATAGAAAGTTTTTAATCTCATGTGAAAGTGTACTACTCAAGTGTGCTACCGAATCAATAAATATTATATGCTGTATCATTAACATATACTAGAGTATATTCTTGGAATTAACGTTATAGTTATTATTTCGTATTATTATTTATAATCAACTTTATTCTATATGCTCTAGGAGATATTTATGCCCTCATCTTTTTCTTATATGAAGCTAGTTCTACCAGTTGTTGCAGGCTTACTTACTGCTGTTCCAGCGGCTTCATATGCTAAAGATTCATTAAATGAAAAATCTATCGAAAGTTTTTATGAGCGGGCAGCGGCTGCGCAGTTAGCTGGAGAGGATAATGCTATTCAGTTCCTTAGGGATTATATGAGCGATGATTTGAAAATAACACTACATATGACTACGCATCTCCCCGATATGGAGCCACAAACGCATAGCGTAACCTACAATAAAGATGAAATTATAGAGAACACAAGGAAGGGTTATGACTTCGGTAGCCTAAGCGACATACAAAGTGAAGTTCTATCAGTTAATATTTCTAGGAATGGTGAAACGGCTAAGGTTCAGGATAGGACTTATTCGTTGTTTAATATGAATAGGGTTTCCCAATACGGAAACGTGGCATTTACTAATGAGCAATCAATGTATTGTGACGCTGTTCTAGTGCTAAATTCTAGCGGCGTTATTCAATCAAAATCTGGCGTTTGTAATGTTGAAGTTACAATGACTCCTTTGGAGTAGGCTTAATTAGATTTAGCTATCTAAGTATTACCACCCCGTAGTTATCTGTGGGGTTTTATTATGATCAAAAGGCTAGGCTAAACTTGACCAACCGTCTTGATCTTGGCCTTCGGATGAACCTCATTCTGGCTCATAACCATTGTTTGCGGGCGGAAGCGCTCAATTACCGATCTTACATGTGGACGTATAACAGGCGAGGTAAGTAATATCGGCGTTACTCCTAGTGCTGCCTGATCATCAAAGTGATCACGTACAGCTGTAATGAAATCCTGCAATCTGCTTGGCGGCATAGCGAGCTGCTTGTCTTCGCCATCACCCACCAGAGCCTCCATAAATGCCTGTTCCCAATCTGGTGATAATGTTAGTAATATCAACACTCCAGAAGCATCATTGTTGCTATCACAAAGCTGTCTAGCAAGGCGGGAGCGCACATGCTCAGTGATTTGGTTAATGCTCTTGGTGTAGGCGGCGGCTTCTGCAATACCCTCCAATATAGTAGGCAAATCCCTAATTGATATGCGCTCCGACAGTAGGCTTTGCAATATACGTTGTAAGTTACCAACCGTAATTTGCGCAGGGATAACATCGGCGACAAGCTTCTGGTACTCTTTCGGCCATTCCTCCAGTAATTTATGGTGATCTGAATAGTTGAGCAGATCAGGCATA
>DAOWDF010000194.1 GCA_030639165.1 Alphaproteobacteria bacterium | reverse complement strand
CGAACATAAATGAAGTTTGCTCTAGAATTTATCTACCACAAAATTTATACTACTATTTTATAAAATGAATATAAGAGAAAATTCAGCCATGGAACGTCTATTTGCAAGTGCTCTATTATTAGTAGTATTTCTAATTTCACCAGCGATTAATGCGCAGGAAATGGAAGCTACCATCACGCAAGGAACGTTTAAGCCGCGCCCGATTGCGATAAGTTTATTTCACGCAACCTCACCTGAATTTAAGAAATTAGCCAAAGATATTCCTGCTATTGTTAGTGAGAATTTAGAAAATTCTGGGCTTTTCCGTCCTATTAATTCTAATGCCTTTGTGCAAACGCCAGATTCCATTTTCCGCACAGGCATGCGCTTCCCTGAATGGCGAGCTACTGGCACTGAAACAGTGGTTTCAGGAAGTGTCGTTGAAGATGGTAAAGGTGGCGCGCGCGTTGAGTTTCGCCTATGGGATGTATTATCGGAGAAGCAACTTATCGGCATGGCCTATACTACAACCCCTGAAAATTGGCGGCGCATAGCGCATATCATGTCAGATGAGATATATAAGCGCTTAACTGGAGAGAATGGATATTTTGATACGCGCATTGTTTATATTTCTGAAACAGGTGCAGCGAATAAGCGTATTAAGCGTTTGGCAATTATGGATCAGGATGGTGCAAACCATAAATATCTAACAGATGGAAGCTATCTAGTTTTGACCCCGCGCTTTTCCCCAGAAACACAGCGCATAGCTTATATGTCATATCAAAGTGGAAGGCCGCAGGTCTATCTATATGATATAAATTCAGGTAGGCATGAAGCCTTAGGGGCGTTCCCTGGTATGACTTTTGCGCCGCGCTTTTCTCCAGATGGTGAGAAAGTTGTTATGAGTATGGCTAAAGGAGGGAATACCGATATCTATGTCATGGATTTAAGCAGCCGTAAAGTTAAGCGCATGACTAGCAGTTCTTCAATTGAAACTTCGCCCTCATATTCCGCTGATGGTAAGAAAATTGTATTTGAATCTGACCGTAGTGGTACTCAACAATTATATGTAATGCATCTTGATGGCTCATCATTATCACGCATCACCTTTGGTAAGGGACGCTACGGTAATCCTGTTTGGTCTCCTCGTGGTGATCTGATAGCGTTCACCCGTATGTATAAAGGTAAGTTCTATATTGGTGTTATTCGCCCTGATGGTACTGGCGAGCGTTTGATTACAAATGCTTACCATGTTGAAGGGCCTAGCTGGTCTCCAAATGGGCGTGTATTAACATACTTTAAGGAAACTCCAGCAGGAGATCGTAGATCAGCAAGGCTCTATACCATAGATATTACTGGTTATAATGAGCGTTGGCTTAGAACTCCAAAGGATGCATCTGACCCTGCATGGTCGCCACTCAATCCCTGATTTATGCGTCATTGCGAACCAATATGAAGCAATCTAGATAGTCACGGAACAATGGTAAAAGTCTAAATATCGCGGAACATATCAATTACTTGAGCGTAAATATCGCGCTTGAATGGCACGATTAGGTCAAGCGTGTCTGATAGGTCTACCCACTGCCAAGAGCTAAATTCTGGTGGGTCAAAGGCAGAAAGGTTGATGTCACAATCCGTACCAGTAAAACGAGCAGCTACCCAAGTTTGTTCCTGACCGCGATATTTACCATTCCATAACTTAGTTATCAGCCTATCTGGTAAGTCATAACAGATAGTTTTAGCTGCAACCATAATGATATCAGCTTTGCTAGTTCCAATTTCCTCTTTTAGCTCCCGCAGAGCAGTTATTTCAGGAGTTTCCCCATCATCAACTCCACCTTGCGGCATCTGCCAAGCACCTTTAGTATCGATGCGCTCACCAACAAATATTTTATTATCTTGATTAAAAAGGGCAATACCAACGCATTTACGGTAGGGCATGGATGTTTTATCAATAGGCATAATCTAGAAATCCGTCCTAATCTTAGTGATTTGATGTCTGGCGTTGCGGTTGGGTTTCCTCTGGCTCAACATGATCATTGGCCTTTAAGGGCAGGGTATCTTTACCTTCTGCATGATGTGCCTTAGCTTGTGCATCATATACAGCAGAAGCAGGCACTATTGAATAATCAATCTGACCAACTTTCATTATCCACACAGCCAGATTTTTAATTGTCTCTGGATAGTTAGGTATTACAGCAATGGCATAGCCTCTTTTCTTTGCCAGCTCCTCAAGCTCATTAAATGCAAATTTACCTCGCGTCATAATAATTTTAGTATCAGCATTAATATATGGCTTATTCATATATAATGAGCGTTGCTTAATTGCACCATCTGCTTTCGGATTAAATTCTAGGAAAGCCAGGCCTCTAGAATATATTTCATTAACTAGCTTGAAATAATGGCCTTTTGATTTGTTTATACTAGAATCAGTAAAGCTGGTAACCCCTGCATATCCCTGTGCCTTGGCTAATGATAAGCGCATGGCTTTTTCCTTTTTTACTAAAGGAGCATGGTGGAAAATAGTATTTTCACCAGTATCAATACCGCTATCTTTTTGTATAGGTAAGTCAAGCCAGACTTCATGCCCTTTGTTTTTTGCCATCTTTACCCATTCATTTGGTAATGATGAATAAGGCGATAGGGAAAAAGTTACACCAGATGGTAGTAAGTCCAAAGCTAATTTCGATTGTTCTTTTGATAGCCCATAGTCAATAATAACAAATGATATTAATGGCTTAGTGGTATCTCCTAGTGGTAAGTTTACTCTGAAGGCTTCAAAGCTTCCCTTGTTATCAGAAGGTCGTATAATTGGCAGAAGCCCAAGCGTGTCATTCTCATAGAAGCTATGCATTTCCTCAATAGACATATCATGACTGTTAGGAGTTGGTGCGGAATAATCACTTATATTTCCTGCAGTTACAGCAACAGTTTTTGTATCAAGCATAGATTCTATCTTCATAATTGAAGCGCTATCATTTGATTTGATATAGTAGAACATAGCCATATAAATGGCTGCCACCAAAGTAAGAGACGTTACAAGGGACTTAATATCAATAGTTTTCACCTTATTGATAATTGCTGATGAGCAAGCGCCAATATGATCAAATATATAACCATATTTGCCCTGCATTAAATTAGCTGTATTCTTTAAATCCATTTTAAATTTATGCCTTGAATAAGAATATAAGCAGCCAATTATTGTGGCTGCTTGGAAGTAGCATTATTTTGCGCATGATATAAAGATAGGCCAGAAAGTAGGTCTAATGCTCTAGTTAACTGGTAGTCAACAGGCTTTTCTTCGCCATCTTTATCTCCATTAGCTGCGGCTCCTTTATCATTATTGTCATTAGCAGATTTTTTCTTATCTTTTGGCTTGTCAGCTTTCTTATTGTCATTTTTAAGCGCACCAGGAAGGTCAGCCTCACGTAATCTCTGATATTGATTATCGGCGGCTTCTACTTTTACCTGCTCAACATTAATATCAGGAGCAATCCCTGTACCTTGAATAGATCGTCCAGACGGTGTGTAATAACGCGCGGTAGTCATACGCATTGCACCATTACCTGGTAGCGGCATCACTGTTTGAACCGAGCCTTTACCAAAGCTTTGAGTGCCCATTATAATTGCGCGTTTATGATCTTGTAGAGCGCCCGCAACAATTTCAGAAGCAGAAGCAGAGCCACCATTAATCAACACTACAATGGGAAGGCCATCGGCAAGATCACCAGCCGTTGCATTATTACGCTCAGTATCATCTTCATGACGGCCACGTTGTGATACTATCTCGCCCTTATCAATAAAAGTATCTGAAACCTCTATCGCCTGTGATAAAAGTCCACCAGGATTATTACGTAAGTCCAGTACATAACCAGTCAGGTTATTTCCTAGCTCCTCTTTTATCTCACTAATAGCTTTTCTCAGGCCAGTGCCTGTGGTTTGAGAAAATGTAGTGATACGTAAATATCCTGCATTACCTTCAATACGAGATTTAACTGATTTTATACGAATTACATCACGTATAATTGTTATTTCTAATGGAGCATCCACGCCAATTCTACGGACAAGCAAGTCTATGGTAGAGCCAACTTTACCGCGCATTTTCTTAACTGCCTCACCAAGTGATAGCCCCATAACAGGTACATCATCAATCTTTACAATATAATCACCAGCCTGCATTCCTGCTCTATATGCTGGCGTATCATCGATAGGTGATACAACCTTAACAAGTCCGCTCTCCATTGTAACCTCAATACCAAGCCCGCCAAAAGAGCCACGAGTCTCCACGCGCATTTCCTTGAATCGCTCTTCATTCAAATAGCTGGAGTGTGGATCAAGGCGTGATAACATACCATCAAGTGCATTTTCTATCAGATCCTTATCACTAATGTCTTCAACATATTCTGCGCGGACACGCTCAAACACATCACCAAATAAACTTAATTGACGATAAGTTTCGCTATAGTCGCCATCTTGCTGATCCGCAGGAGCATCTTCCGCAGCGTAGCTAGGGCTATTTAAGGCGCAACCCATAAGAAAAGATACAGTAAGTAAGGATATAACGAAGATATTTTTCATGGCTGATTTATAGTTCCTTTAAATTAATAGCGAATGCTATCCCAAATCTGGGAATTTTATTGAAGGGTTAACAGGCTTACCGTTTTTCCTCAGTTCATAATATAGTGTTGGGCGGGGAATTAAAGAAGAATTTGGTAATAGTCCAATTGGTTCACCTAATTTTACGCTATCACCTACAATAGAATTTATTTTATCCATCCCAGCAACAAGGCTGTGATAGCCATTTGCATGCTCAATTATAACAATATTGCCATAGCGATTAAATGCGCCTGTAAATTGTATTTTACCGCTCATTGGCGCAACTACTAGTGCTCCAGTGCGCCCTTCAATTGTAAGTCCTTTGCTGTTAGCCCCCAAATTATCCTTCTGATTATAAGAAGTTCTTATTATTCCCGATATTGGCAATCTAGTCGTTCCATCATCTTTAATTCTTAGTTTGGCTTTTTTGCGTTTTTTGATATTTGCCTTCGCTCTAAGAGCTTCCTCCTTATCATTCTCCTGTTTGATTCGACTAACAAGGTCTTCAAGATTTTTTGCCTGTAGTGATATGCTTTGGATAGAAGCTTCGCGCGCCTTAATATCATTATTTGTTTTTGCGTAAAGATTTGTCCTTTTATTAACTAGCCCCATCATTTCTTTATGGTGCTCTATTAAGTCATTAGACGTTGCCAAAAGCTCCTTCTTCTCAATTTCTAGCTCCCTCGTAACACTGACCAATGTCTCTAGGTTTTTATTAAGCTTTTCTGCATGCCTGTTTACAGATGGAACTATCCTACCCATAAGCATAGCGCTCTGCGCGGTTTTATACGGTGTATCTGGACGCGCAAGCATTGCTTCGGGCGGTGTTCTTCTTATTCTCTCCAAGGCAAGAATAAGTTTAGAAATTGAGGCACGATCAGAATGAAGTTGATCCTCTAAAATAGATTTTTTAAGCTCAAGATTTGCTATGCGCTGCTCAAAATCCTTTAGGCTATCCTCATTATTTTGTATAGCCTTTGCAATATCGATTAACTTGTTTTTAGTATTAGAAATATCATTTTCAATTGATTTACTCTTTTTAAGCAGGCTCTCTTTTTTATCCTCTTCACTGACTATACGCTGATTAAAGGAGCTAAGTGCTTTTGCCTTATTTTTGGGAATAGGGGGGCTATCTGCATATATATCCAAGGGCATAAATACAGTGGTAAATAACAGGCATAGTGAGAATAATAGCCGCATAGTATCAGTTATTCCCGGTGATATGGGTGACCAGCAAGTATTTGCTGCGCTCTGTAAACTTGCTCTAAAAGCATAACTCTAGCAAGTAGATGCGGCCAAGTTTGCTGCCCAAAGCTAAGCAGGACATCGGCCTGATCTCTAACTGTTGGAGTTAGGCCATCAGCGCCACCAATAATAAACTGGATATGCTTTTCGCCGTTATTTTTAAAATTTTCTAAGGTTTTTGCAAAGTCTAATGATTTTAAGCCATCACCGCGCTCATCCAGCGCAATAATCACGGCATCACTACTCAAATGTTTGAGTATTTTGTCTTCTTCGTCTTTTTGGGATTTCGTAGCATCACTATGTTTGGATTCAAGCTCATAAATTTTGAGCTTCCAATTTATGCGCTTTTTATAATCTTCAATAAGTTCGTAATACGCACCCTTTTTAACGCGTGCGATGGATATAATATCAATGTTCAACACAAACTACTCTTACCTGCTTAAAGTTTCTAGGTTTAAGAGCGTATGTTACGCCTGAATTTGATCAGTAACAACATCAAATTGATGCGGAGTACTCCACATTTTTTCTATAGAGTAAAATTCACGTACTTCAGGACGGAATAAATGCACAATGACATCACCTGCATCCATAACAACCCAATCACTTTGCGATAACCCTTCAAGCCTAATGTCTTTAACATTGAGCTTGTGCAAGCGCTCCTTAAGTTTATTGGCAAGAGCATTTACATGGCGAGACGATGTACCCGAAGCAATGATCATATAATCACTCAGAGCTGTCTTATCTGATAGATCAATACATACAATTTCCTCGGCCTTATCACCATCAAGTGAATCCATGATAAGGTCCTTCATTTCCACAGGACTAAGCTGCTGTTCGTTCTTATAAGTGCTAATGATGTTCTCTCCTTATATAATAGGTCAACTCTTAACATAAAAAAACTGAACCCGCAATAGGCTCAGCTACTCATATTCCGCGCAAACGGAGTGTTTAAAATACAAAAAAGAATATTACGATAATTGCCTATAACCAAGCGCTCACCTATCTCTTTCTACTAGAAGTTTGTTGGTATTTAACCTCATACCTTAATTATATGCGGATTCAGTGGGTTTGG
The DNA here is from genome assembly GCA_030639165.1 of Alphaproteobacteria bacterium. GTDB lineage: Bacteria > Pseudomonadota > Alphaproteobacteria > Micavibrionales > Micavibrionaceae > UBA1672. The sequence goes on along the minus strand of DAOWDF010000194.1, from coordinate 2,153 downwards.
CAAAGATATTTTATAAGTTAACTATACTGTGATGGTGTATCAACTTGATATTAGACGCTTATTTTCCTGATTTCTGTAGAGGAAATATTTGCGATTTCATTGTCCAAAAGCCAATATGTAAGGTTAGAATCGAGGGCAGGGGGGTGCTCAAAATTGCTATTATCAAGCATTATATTTTTCTGAGTAGGTAGTTTCATGACTGGTAACTGCTCAATTTCCTTAAAATTAGTGCCTGCATATCTGTTAATATATAAAATAGGAATCTCGTTTAATATATCCTGCCACTTATTCCACAAGTGAAAATTTTGCGCACAATCCATGCCAGCAATCCAAACAAATTCTGTCTCAGGATATAATTTTTTAAGACCTATTATGCTGTCGTAGCTATATTTACTGTTAAGCTTATCTTCTATATCCGTTACAAATATATTGGGTTGGTCAGATGTAATTTGCTCTGCTAACTTTATTCGCTGCGCCATTGGTAATAAGTCATGCTCTGATTTTAGCGGGTTTTGCGGAGTAACCATCCACCAAACAGTATCCAGCCCTAAAGCTTCTAGTGCGATTTGAGATATATGAACATGTCCTTCATGCGCGGGATTAAACGATCCTCCGAGAATGCCTACACGTTTATTCTTCCAATGGCCATTAGGTGAAATTGGCATCTCAACCCCGAACCTGTCCATTACCATTCACCAGATATTTATAGCTACAAAGCTGCTCCAGACCAACTGGCCCTCTGGCATGCATCTTACCAGTAGCAATTCCAATCTCCGCGCCCATACCAAACTCTCCACCATCCGCAAACTGTGTAGAGGCATTATGCATTACAATTCCGCTATCTACATTATGCTGAAAATATTTTGCAGCCGCATCATCTTGCGTAATAATACAATCTGTATGGTGAGAGCCATTTTCATTAATATAATTTACAGCCTCTTCTAAGCTACCAACAAAGCGAGCACTTAATTTTGCATCGAGATATTCTGTTGTCCAATCTTGCTCAGTTGCTGCGCTAATACGATTATCAAGAGCGCAAATGCGCTCATCACCAACAATGTCACAACCACTATCAATTATGTTATTCAGTATAGCTCCTGCAGTTTTATTATCCAGAGCACTATCCAGCAGCAAAGTCTCCATAGCTCCACATATACCAGTGCGGCGCATTTTTGCATTTAATGTAACATCTTTGGCAATTTTTGTGTCCGCGCTTTTATGAACATAGATATGGCATAGCCCTTCTAAGTGACCAAATACAGGCATGCGCGCCTCGTTCATAACCTTTTCGATAAGGCTATGGCCGCCACGTGGTATCATCACATCAATATATTTATCTGCCGATAGCATAGCGCTAACGCAGGCACGGTCACTAATCGGGATCATAGAAACAGCAGCTTTAGGCAGGTTAAATTTTTGCAGAGTGTCCTGAATTATTTTATGCAAGGCTAGCGAGCTATGCAGACTTTCCGATCCACCGCGCAACAAAACCGCATTATGAGATTTTAGGCATAATATCGACGCATCAATTGTAACATTTGGGCGCGATTCGTAGATCATTCCAAGGACACCAATAGGGCACGATATGCGCTGTATTTTCAGGCCATTCGGGCGATCTGCCTCCCATAGGGTTTTACCGCAAGGATCATCAAGTCCGCGTACGATCTCGACACCTTTTGCCATGCTCTCAATGCGTTCATCAGTCAATAATAGGCGATCAATCAGCGCAGGGCTAAGGCCTCGTTTTTTGGCGGATTTTACATCTTTATGATTGGCAGATAAAATTAGATCGGAATTATTTCTTACCTGAGTTGCAAGCTCACGAAGAAAATCATTTATGATTTGCGTAGGCGTTTGCGCAAGGATGGCGGACGCTTGTTTTGTAGCTGCCGCTAATGACAATACAATTTCTTCTGGCGTTTGTGACATGGAGTTAAATACTCCCTAGTTAATGTGCGCGGCAACATCTGTAAGAGATTGCTTAACTAATTTAGCATTAGTCTTACTATCAAGCTTATCAACTATAATTTTTGATGCTGCATTTATTGCTAGATCTGCGGCATAAGCTTGAATGGAATTAATTGCATTTTGTTCCATGCTCTTAAGGCGATCATCAAGTTGGGCTTCACGACGCTTTAGTATGTCATCAAAAT
>DAOWDF010000134.1 GCA_030639165.1 Alphaproteobacteria bacterium | reverse complement strand
TCTGCTTGTTCTGCATTTTTAAAGTCCATAAAAAACCATGGAACGATCAAAAACCAACCAGCTACTCCTAAAGCAACATTTTTACCAGTCTTATCTGACTTAGGCAGAAGCCGCTGAATCTCATTTTGTATATTCATCATATCAAATTGTAGAGATTTACAACTTTTTTGTTGGTCACCATATTGAGAAATCATAACAGGGTTAGCAACACGCCCACCACAAGAAGCTAAGCCCAAACAAGCTATTACAACAAAACTTGTAATATTACTATGTATTTTAAATAACATACCTACACTCTTTCTTTTCTAGTTGCACGTTACAAGAATCTTCAAACTTGCAACTCACTACTTGTAACTATCTTAAGCAGCTTCTTTTGCAGCAGAAAATGACTTAGTGAAATCTTCAAGGAATGTTTTCAATTCTCCCTCAATATCTTCACTAATTTTTTGCTCTTGCGCTATTTTCTTCAAAATATCCGCGCCCGAACTACGCATTGTTTCAAGCAAACGATGTTCATAAGCTTCAACCTGATCAAGCTCAACCCCATCAAGATATCCGCGAGTACCTGCGAAAAGAACAACAACCTGATCTTCAACCGCTAGCGGGCTATATTGTGGCTGCTTAAGCAGCAAGGTAAGACGCGCACCACGAGCAAGAAGTTGCTGCGTTGACGCATCCAAATCAGAGGCAAACTGCGCGAATGCTTCCATCTCACGATATTGCGCAAGATCCAGCTTAATAGTACCGGCAACCTGCTTCATAGCCTTGATTTGCGCAGCCGAGCCAACACGTGACACAGACGCACCGACATCAATCGCCGGACGAATACCTTTAAAGAACAGACCAGTTTCCAAGAATATCTGACCATCAGTAATCGAAATCACGTTAGTTGGGATATATGCAGAAATATCACCTGACTGAGTCTCGATGATCGGCAATGCAGTCATAGAACCGCCGCCATGCTCATCAGAAAGCTTACATGCACGCTCAAGCAAACGGGAGTGAATATAGAAAACATCACCAGGATATGCTTCACGACCTGGAGGGCGACGAAGTAGCAATGACATTTGACGATACGCAACAGCTTGCTTAGACAAGTCATCATAGATAACAAGTGAGTGCATACCGTTATCACGGAAATATTCACCCATCGCAGCGCCACAATATGGTGCTAAGAACTGCAAAGGCGCAGGATCAGAAGCTGTAGCAGCAACAACGATAGAATATTCCATCGCGCCCTGTTCTTCTAATTCCTTAACCAGCTGCGCTACAGTTGAGCGCTTCTGCCCAATAGAAACATAAACACAATATAGATGTTCTTTTTCATTCTTAGACTTATTAATTGTTTTCTGATTAATAATAGCATCAACAGCCACCGCAGTTTTACCTGTTTGACGGTCACCAATGATAAGCTCACGCTGGCCACGGCCAATTGGCACAAGTGCGTCAATTGCCTTAAGACCTGTTTGCATTGGCTCATGCACAGATTTACGTGGAATAATACCCGGAGCTTTAACTTCGATACGGCTAGATGAGCTAGCCTTAAGCGGGCCTTTACCATCAATAGGATTACCCAGTGCATCAACAACGCGACCAAGCAGTTCACGGCCAGTTGGCACTTCAACGATTTGGCCAGTTCTGCGAACGATATCGCCTTCTTTAATATCACGGTCATTACCGAACAGAACAACACCAACATTGTCAGCCTCAAGGTTAAGAGCCATGCCCTTAACGCCACTAGCGAATTCAACCATCTCACCAGCTTGAACATTATCAAGACCATAAACGCGAGCCACACCATCACCAATTGACAATACTTGACCAATTTCCGCTACATCGGCGTTAGCGCCAAAGTCCGCGATTTGTTTCTTTAAAATATCCGAAATTTCTGCTGCACGAATTTCCATTATACTACCTCTTTCAAGTTTTGATTTGTATTTGAATTTGAACTTTGCTTTAAAGCCGAGCCTAGACGCTCCAGCTTACGGCGAACCGAATCATCTATCATATAAGATCCGATTGTAATTATACTGCCACCCATTATCTCTGGAGTAACGTGCGTCTCTATCGACACATCAGAGCCTATAGCCCCTGAAATTTTACTCTGAAACTCTTTTTCCTGCGCCGAAGTAAGTTTAGCCGATGTTTCAACACGAACTGATACTTCTCCTGAGCGCTTAGACATTTCCTGATTATACGATTTAATAACACCCTCAAGCGCATTTAAACGACGGTTTTCAACCAATACATTAAGGAAGTTACTAGTCAATTTATGTAGCTTTGCCTTTTTGGCAATATCACTAATAATGTTCTCTTGTTTTTGCTGACTAATAAGCGGTGAAGAAATTACAGATGCAAGATCATCAGATCCAGCAATCATAGCCGCAATATCTGCAAAATCTTTTTGAACCTTTTCTACTGCCTTAGCTTCTTCAGCTAAATCAATAAGAGCCCCAGCGTAACGGGAAAGTACAACAGACGAAACTGACGATGTCAAAATATTAGCCCTTTTTTTATATATACTAAACTTATCGGGGGAGAAATAGCATACCGATTAACGCCTGACAAGCTTTTTGCATCTTTTTTATACCGCGCATAATTTATTCAACTACATAAACATTGAGATAACACTAGATGGAACGTAATCCCACTGCATAAAGCTATATTTATCTGGGTATAAATACATAGATATGCCGCGGAACAACACTAAATGAACAACATATATTTCCAGCGTCCTACGCCCAGTAAACTGCAATAGCTTAATAATAGATGGAGCCATATGGCGCGGAGCATTTTTATATTCCACTGGCTTGAAATTCCACAATATCAACCCAACAACGCCAAAGCCCGCCATCATAGATAACGCTTGGCTTGCCGATACTGACGGCAGCCCTATCCCTTGAATAATAAAGAATGAGAAGAACACCACACCAGCAAATATTCTCAAATATTGCGGTTCTATCTTCTGAGATATTTCATCTTTATTCCGAACCATATACCCCACTAGCACAAGCAACATAGCAGAAGTTCCATACTCAAATAAAACTGCACTAGGAAAGGTCGAGAACAGCAAGACAAGATACATACCGCGCAAACCATCTGCCGAGTAAAAACTGCGATTAACCAGAGATTGGCGACAGAATCTAGCAATAACAATCGCAAACAAAATATTGAGCGGTAATAGAAACTGCCCCGATATAATAGCCGAAAGCGTAACAATCACCCCAGCAATCCACAAACTTTTTGGAACTTCCGTAGTTCTGGCATAACCAATCAAGAAGAACCAAATCGGAATACAAAGCCTACCAATGACACGAAACCACATTTCATCAGGGTAGAAATGATGCCCCACATGGTCGGTAATCATAAGCACAATAGCCAATGATTTTATTAGGTCATATGATGTTAATGCGCTTGGTAAAATTTTATTCATACTATACCCTATACAACAAACTGCATTACTTTGGAATGAGCATGAAAACAATAAACCACACATTATTACTCTTTATTATAATAGTTATCGAAGGCTATGTCGTGCTTTCAAGTGAATTACTCGCCATCCGCCAGACTGTCCCCTATATCGGCAGCGGCACTGACACCATGTCCATTATCATTGCAGCAGTTTTAATGCCACTAGCCTTCGGCTATCAATTTGGAGGAAACTATAAACCGCACAAGATATTTGGCCACTATATAACAGTGCGCAAAAAGCTTGTCCTTAATATTTTAATCGCTTCAACTATATTGCTTATCGGCATGTCACATGAATATATACGCAGCTTCTTTTTGTTAATGCCAGAAATGGGCATAGAAAACCGCCTGATACAAACATCCCTTTATTCTGCCCTGTTCCTAGTAATACCAGTATATTTACTTGGCCAGACAGTACCACTAGTCAGCAATTTTTTCTCCAAACAAAAACTATCGCAGATAACTGGCAAGATGCTGTTTTTCTCTACATTAGGCTCATTCATGGGGGCCATATTCTCAACAATATTCCTCATGGCAACATTTGGAGTTCACCAAACCGTAGTGGTGAATTTTGTGCTGCTATCCATTCTTGTTATTATGCTCTCCAAGAACAAGCTCTCTGCTCCCGTGATCTACTCCATGGTCATAGCAATCTGCGCCATGACTTTCAATTCAGATCTGATAATGGAAAAATACAACATCAAAAAGAACAACCAGTATAATATGATCACCGCAACAACATTAGATAATGGCGATCGCATGCTTTATATAAACCGCAACCATTCCTCCAAATATAATGACTACCGCGAAAAGCATAGCTACGCAGAATTTATAGAGCGCATAGCCATCCACCCAATTTTAAGCGCAAGCCCTGCCAAAGATATACTGGTAATTGGCGCAGGCGGCTTTACCTTTGGTCACGAAGATAAAAACAACAACTATATATATGTAGATATAGATAAGGATTTGCTAGAAATTTCGGAAGAACACATCCTGCATGAGCCAATCGGTGATAATAAAACATTCATCGCTAAACCTGCGCGAGCATACTTAAACTCTACCGATAAGAAGTTCGACCTTATATTATTAGATGCTTACCTTGGCGGGCTTAGCATCCCTGAACATCTGGTAACCAAAGAATTTTTCATGCATGTAAAGGATCACCTAAAAGACGGATCACTATTGATTGCCAATGTTATAATGTCGCCAAACTTCAATAACGCATTTACGCGCAATATTGATAACACGCTAAGATCAGCCTACCCGCATATATCCCGTCATGTCATTGATGAAAAATACAACCTCTGGTCAAGCAGCAAAACCAGAATGGCCAACATAGCCTACATCTACCGCCATCAATATAACTACGATATCGGCAATATCTATACCGATGATAAAAACACAGTGTTCTATGATAAGCCTAAGAGGTTGACACGTTAACCTTACCCATCACAACGTTTGTCATCTCTACCGACTAAAAAGGAGCGGAGAGATCTTAATTGTCATACACTAGCAAGATTTCACCTCAGCAATTCCTGCTATACTTAGAGCAAACTGCATTTATGTACGGCTCAAGACCTTTTCTTAAATAAGGCGAAGAGTAGCCACATTTACCTAATACTTAGTCAAAGTAATTTTTCTCTATACTAGGCATGAGTGACGACACGTATTTTTATACGTTAGAAACGAATAACAACGTATAGGGGGAAATGACGCAGACTAGAGGAAGCTCATGGGGTCAATGTCGATATAAACACGAACATTTGACGGAGTTTTAACGCCTCCTACCCAATGGCTAATAGTTTTTTGTATGTCGATTGCCTTATCCGCGCGCACCAATAAACGATGGCGGTAATTTCCACGCAGACGTGCCATAGGCGCTGGCGCTGGCCCTAGCGTTTGAATCTTAAGCCCATCCGCACTGATACCTTGCGGAGCTGTGCGCCCCAATGCTTTGGCGACATCAAGAACCTGAGACTCGTCGCGGCCAGAAATTATAATCCCCGCCAAACGGCTGTAAGGCGGCATATTTGCAGCCTCACGCTCGCCTGCCTCTACAGCCAAAAAATCATCACGACCACCACCATTTGAAGAGCTAGCCATCGCCTTCATAATCCGGTGATCCGGCATCCAGCTTTGCAACATCACATGCCCGCGCTTTTGCTCTCTACCTGCGCGCCCTGCAACTTGTTGTAACATCTGATAAGTGCGCTCCGCCGCACGAAGATCTCCACCCTTTAACCCCAGATCAGCATCAACCACCCCAACAAAAGTAAGGTTAGGGAAATGATGCCCTTTAGCAATAATCTGCGTGCCAATAATAATATCGACCTCACCCGCAATAACTGTTGCCAGCATAGCTTTTAGCTCATCATTACTCTCCGCAGTATCACTAGCCAGTATCATAATCCGCGCATCAGGAAAATTAAGCTTAGCTTCCTCGAAAATCCGTTCCACCCCGGGGCCACAGGCGGCAAAACTATCCTTATCATCGCATTCAGGGCAATCCTTCGGAATAGAAACATGATAATCACAATGGTGGCAATGCAAACGCCCTGAGCGCTTATGCTCCACGAGCCAAGCGGTGCAGCGCGGACACTCCATCCGATGCCCACAAGTTCGGCATAAGGTAAGCGGCGCATAACCACGGCGGTTCAAAAACAAGAGAGATTGCTCTCCATCATCCAAATTCTTCTGCACCGCATCAATTACAGACTTAGAAAGAAAACACTGACGATCAGGCTTATCGCTCCGCAAATCCACCACCGAAATTTCAGGCAGAACAGCTCCACCATAGCGGCTTTCTAATACTATATGCTTATACCGCCCATCCCATGCATTAATCATAGTTTCAAGCGAGGGCGTAGCCGAGGCTAGGCATACAGGAATCTTTCCAAGATGCCCGCGCACAATCGCCATATCACGCGCATTATATATCACGCCATCTTCCTGCTTATAGGCGGGGTCATGTTCCTCATCCACTATAATCAAGCCAAGGTTTTTATAGGGCAAAAATAATGCAGAGCGAGCGCCCACTACTACGCGACTATCACCCGTCGCAACCCCGCGCCATGCAAGCTTTCGCTGCGC
>DAOWDF010000213.1 GCA_030639165.1 Alphaproteobacteria bacterium | reverse complement strand
TGCACTCGGGTTATATCCCGCGCGAGCAAGATACCTAATCCCTAAGCTATCTGACTGGCTTTCCTGACCACGTGAGTACGACTTTATATATAGGTCAGAGCCAACTCCCAGAGCCTGCGCCGCCCCATCACTGCCGATAGCAGTTGATAATATGGCCGCGCCGAGTGAAGTAACAACGCCCCTAGAATAACGCTCAGCAGAATGGCGCGCAGTTATATGCCCTACTTCATGCGCCAAAACCGAAGCCATCTCCGCCTCGCTATTAGACAAAGCCAGCAGGCCGCGTGTTAAATACACATACCCCCCAGGCAAAGCGAAAGCATTTACCATCGGGCTATCGAGTAAATAGAACTTATAATTAACATCTGGGCGCTCAGTATTCGCCGATATTTTCCTGCCAATATTTGAAACATAGTTTTGGAGGCTAACGTCTTTATAAACTCCATATTGTTTCATTATTTTGGCATGCTCTTGCGCGCCAACCTTAACTTCTTGGCTAGGAGACATAAGCGCAGTGAACTGCTTCTGACCTGTCGCAGGGTTAGAAGTACAGCCGCTCAACAATCCAGCTAACAGGCAAATACCCAAAATATTAAAGAAACGCTTGCTCATAAGCCCTCAAACCGTTCTGATGTTATCATGATAAAGATTTTAGCAATATTCTCAATATTAGCCAGCTTATTTTACAGCCAGCCTATATACGCCCAAGATTTGGAAATGCCTATAGGTGATTTTTCTGACATGCGTAAAACTGGCTCAGCCAAAGTCAGTGAGGTCGTAAACCCGCTAACAATAAAGCTAGAAGATGGACGCTTCATACATTTAGCAGGGCTTAACTTCCCCGACCTTGATTTCTATGACTCAGGGGAGCTATCTATAACCGCCATGGCAATATTGGATGATTTCCTAAAAGGCCAAAAAGTCACCATCTACCAGACAAAATCCGCAAAGAAAGGACGTGAAAACCGAATGGGGCATCATATCGCTCATCTCGTTCATAGCGGTAATGACGTTTGGGTGCAGGGATTACTACTATCTTTGGGGGTTGCACGCACAAGAACTACGCAATATAACCCCGAAATGGGCAGACAAATGCTAAGACTCGAAGACCAAGCCCGCGAGAAAAAATCTGGTATGTGGAATATGGCTGAGTTTCAAGTATTAACTCACGATCTAGCAGAAAACCATATCGGCAGCTACCAGATTATTGAAGGGCGAGTACATAATGCATCCATGCGTAAGAATAAACTCTATTTGAATTTCGGCAATAATTGGCGTGAAGATTTCACAGTGGCCATTTCGTCATTTAATTTACGCAAATTCACCAAGCAAAAGATAAACCCACAAAGCTGGAACGGGAAGAATATTCGCGTACGTGGCTGGCTAGAATCATATAACGGCGCGTACATGGAACTAGACCACCCTGAACGTTTTGAGCCTTTATTTGAAATGCATGACAACTCAACTCCATAGCCTTTATAGCTACTTTATCTACTATATACATAAACACACTCACCAATATCTCATTAAACCCCATAAGTTTGACACACTCATTCATTTTTCATATAATAAAAAAGTCTAGGGAGTATATGAGCATGATAATTTTAACACCACTAAGAAACACATTCAAAGAATTAGCAAATGATATGAGAGTATCTTGCATAAATGATGACAACAAAGGTATAGGTTCCGCATATAACTTTTTCGCAAGCATGCAAAGACTATTCACCACTGAAAGCGACCACCAACATGAGAGAAAAGAAAATATTGATCACTTTACTCTAAGGGCACTTCATTTTACATCCAGAATGACAGACCCAGCAGAAATAAAAGCGGTTATTGAACGAGAGTTTGAAAGTACTCTAGCAGGTACAAATGCAACGTTAGAGCGTGATGTAACAATTCCCAAAGGAGCAAATTACAATATTACAATCGATGACATTTTGACCCATAGAGCGTTATTTTTAAACGAAAATCTAGACGACCTTCCATTACGTGACCATCAAAAAAATGAATTAAGCTCATTACGAAGTAATAATCAGGCTTTCACAGCAACAACTCCAGCTGCTGAAGTTCTAGCTTATTAGAGTATTACATATTAAAAATCAGATTGTGAATATATCAGCTTGCGCTAGCACAACAAGCCTCAGCCCAAGATAACAATTCACCCTAGCCATCACCAATGCTTACGTGCTAAAATCCATATCTTAACAAATTAACTAATTTGAATGTGATGTGATATGCCGTCAAAACACAGTAAATCTTTGTTAGATCTATTCCCGCCGATAACGCCCTACTCCAGCGGTTATATCGCGGTTGATGACATACATAACCTATATTGGGAGCAATGCGGAAACCCTGACGGAGTGCCAATTATATTACTCCATGGCGGCCCAGGTGCAGGAGCATCCGCCGTACATAGACGTTTCTTTGACCCCGAACATTACCGCATAATAATATTCGATCAGCGCGGCGCAGGCAGATCAACCCCGCGTGGGTGTATCACAAATAATACTGCAATACTCCTAACCCAAGATATAGAAATACTGCGCAAGCACTTAAGTGTAAATGCATGGCATATTTTCGGTGGCTCATGGGGCAGCACCCTTGCGCTACATTACGCTTTACAACATAAGGAAAGATGCACAAGCCTAATATTACGCGGAATTTTCCTGTGCGAGCAAAGTGAAATAGACTGGTTCTTATATGGCATGCAAACCATATTCCCCGAAGCTTGGGAGCATTTTTCAAATTTCATCGACCCAAGCGAGCGGGATGATTTACTGGCGGCATATTATAAGCGCCTTACAAATGACAATGACAAAGAAACCCAAATGGAGGCCGCAGTACATTGGAGCTTATATGAATGCGCCTGTTCATCACTTATGCCAAACTACGAAACAATAACAACAGATGAACAGAAAAACCATGCTCTAGCACTTGCCCGCATCGAAGCCCACTACTTCACAAATGAGGTTATAAATACGAAAAATAGCATGTTTAACAAAATCAAAGACTTGCGCTCTATCCCTACTACCATTATACAGGGGCGGTATGATGCAATATGCCCGATTAAAACTGCAAAGAAACTGCATCAATTATGGCCTGAGGCAGATTATATTGTTGTGCCAGATGCAGGACATTCCGCGCTAGATGCGCCGCTAAGATCAGGGCTGATCCAAGCAACACAGACGGCCAAAACTATAAAAGAGTAAAAGAAATAGAGCATGAATTTTAACACTGTAAAAACACTTGATGTAAAAAACAAAACTATATTACTACGCGCTGATCTTAATGTACCAAGGCAAAATGGCGTTGTCAGCGATACTACGCGAATTGATCGCCTGAAACCCACTATCACATACCTACGTGAGCAAGGCGCAAAAATACTTATACTCTCACATTTCGGCCGCCCAGATGGCGAACAATGCCCTGAAATGTCTCTTGCATTTCTTACATCCATTCTTGAAAAAAGATGGGATGCACCCGTACGATTTTCACCTGAATGTATCGGCGACGTTGCCAATGATATAGCTAAATCAGCAAAAAATGGTGAGATAATATTGCTAGAAAATTTACGCTTCCACAAAGGCGAAAAAGCAAATGACCCT
>DAOWDF010000038.1 GCA_030639165.1 Alphaproteobacteria bacterium | reverse complement strand
CTTGCGAATCTACATTGAGCATATTAAGCGCTTTATCAGCAATGTCTTTGGTGATTTTTCCATCACTTTTTACTTGAGCATAGTCTCTTACACGTCGTAATAATCGATTTGCAATTCGGGGGGTGCCTCGCGAGCGTTTGGCAATTTCAGTTGCACCTTTTTCATCAATTTCTACTTTTATAATGCCCGCAGCACGAGTAACAATGTAGCTTAAATCTTCAACATTATAAAACTCTAGGCGTTGGACGATGCCAAAACGATCACGCAATGGTGATGTGAGCAAGCCTGCTCGGGTGGTTGCTCCAACTAACGTAAACGGTGGTAAATCTAATTTGATTGAGCGCGCAGCAGGGCCTTCACCTATCATTATATCTAGTTGAAAGTCCTCCATCGCTGGGTAGAGTATTTCTTCTATCACTGGGCTTAAGCGGTGAATTTCATCTATGAATAAAACATCATTCTCTTCAAGATTGGTAAGTAGCGCGGCAAGGTCACCTGCCTTTTCTAAAACAGGACCTGATGTTTGGCGCAGGTTAGCATTTAGCTCATTTGCGATAATGTGCGAGAGTGTGGTTTTACCCAGACCTGGTGGGCCAAAAATGAGGACATGATCAAGTGCTTCATTACGTGCTTTTGCCGCAGGGATGAATATCTCCATCTGCTCACACACAATGGGTTGTCCCACATAATCTTTTAAATATTTTGGACGAATTTTTTCTTCAACATCATTTACGACATCATCAAACCCGGCGACTGGGGAGATTAAACGATCACCATTGTTACCATTATCGAAGCTGTCAAAATTATCATTCACGATAAACTCGCCTTGAGTGCATTACGCACAATTTGTTCTACCGAGGCTTTTTCACCTGAATAGCTTGTTACCATTTTACTAGCTTGGGCAGGTTTGTAGCCCAGCGCAAGCAATGCGGCTATTGCTTCATCTTCAATATTTCGTACTACTGGCTGTGATATGCCACTGAGTTGTTGTTGATTTTCTGGCTTTGGTAGGCGATCACGCATTTCTATAATTAATCGCTCAGCAGTCTTTTTGCCTACACCCGGCAAACGCGTTAAACCTGTGACATCTCCTGAATGTATCAACAAACCAAATTCGCTAGCCGTCATCCCCGAAACAATCGCCAATGCCATTTTTGGGCCAACACCGTTTACTTTTAAAAGCGTACGAAATAGGGATCGTTCATTCTTTGAGCTAAAGGCATAGAGCGTATGAGCATCTTCTCGCACAATTAAATGAGTAAAAATAACAATCTCATTATCAACCTCTGGCAGGTCAATAAGCGTTGTCATTGATGCTAGTAACTCATAGCCTACACCACCCACATCTACCACAATGTCAGGTGCTTGTTTATAAATAAGCATTCCGCGTAGTCGTCCTATCATATTCTGATCATCATCCGTGTTTAAGTAAGGCTTCTTGTAAGCGTGATTTTGTGGCTCCCACATGAGCATGGCTTAATGCGATTGCAAGACCATCAGCTGTGTCCGATTGGATTTTACCTTGCAGATTAAGCAATAACTTTACCATGTGCTGTACTTGGGATTTATCGGCATTGCCTTTACCAACCACGGCTTGTTTAATCTCGCGCGCACTGTATTCAAAAACGGGGACACCTTGCATTACGGTAGCGCAAATTGCAGCGCCACGTGCTTGACCAAGTTTTAAAGCCGATGAAGGATTGTTGGATAAAAATACATCTTCTACTGCCATTTGCTGTGGCTGAAACTCGCGGATTATAAGTTCAATCTCTTGATATATTTTACCAAGGCGAATGGGGAAAGCCTCATTGCCTAAACGAATGCAGGTGCTGAAGACATGCTTGCTGTGACGACCATCACTTTCAATGATGCCGATACCCGTTATGCGTGAACCTGGGTCTATCCCTAAAATTCGCATATTTCCCCAATGAGTTATTAGTATTGGGAAATACTATCACAATTAACTATCCGTGTTCGTTTTTTGTTTGCCATCCATGCTAACTACATAAACTTAGATTTCAATCATTTCAAATTCATCTTTTCCTACGTCACAATCTGGGCATTTCCAATCTGCGGGAACATCTTCCCATTTGGTACCTGGTGAGATTCCATCTTCTGGCCACCCCTTCTCTTCTTCATAGACAAGACCACAAACAATGCATAAGTATGTTTTCATAAAAGTATCCTAATTCTCAAAAAGCATTAATTACAAATTTGGGCATTAAAGCATTAATCACAAGTAATTATTCACTGAGACCTTTACATATAAAGGTATGGTGAAGGGGAAAGTAGCGTAATTTATCAGGTTTTTCTTAAAAATGAGGAAATATTGACCGAGTTTTTAAGGGAAAACTGGGGAATTTAAGCATTTTTATCTGTCATGCCTCTTATGTAAAGGTCTCTTACTACCACTTATCTAGTTAAGCTATGCAAGCAAAACAACTATCCGTAGAATTGCTGTTATTGCTCTGGGGGGTTTTTGTACACAAATATCTCTTACAAAATAATTAAAATAAAAAAGTGTCTAAATAATAATGTCTGAAGTTTTAAATACAGATCTTCCAAACTTATTAAAGCAACTCGTTGCTGATGGCAAGGTAACGCCTAAAATTGCTGAAAGTGCAATGAATGATGCTAAGGAAAGGGGAGTATCCCTTACTACATACTTAGCTCAAAATCGGATAATCAGCCAATCTGATCTTGCGCACTATAACAGCAACGAATATGGCTTAAGCTATGTTGATCTTGATTCTATTGAAATACCTCTAGAGGTAAGTTCGATGCTTTCATCAGACATGCTTAAAAAGCTTCAATTATGTCCTATCTACAGAATGGGGAGAGCACTAACCGTTGCTGTTGCTGATCCTATTTATCTTGCATATATCTCTGATATCCGTTTTGCAACAGAGCTTGTTCCTGAACCTGTTATTGTAGAGTACACAAAGTTACAAAAACTACTTAACCCTGAATATTCCGATAATAATGATACTGCGGGTCTGTCTATTTCATCAGATGCTGCTGCGCAAGATTTGCTTATAGGTACTTCAGAATTAGAAGTTGATGATAATGATGATGATGATTCTGGCGTTGATGTAACAGAGTTTGTTAATGAACTATTGTCACATGCCATCAAGAAAAAGGTTTCTGATATTCATATTGAGCCTTATGAAAAAATTCTACGTATACGCTTTAGACTT
>DAOWDF010000163.1 GCA_030639165.1 Alphaproteobacteria bacterium | reverse complement strand
GGCGGTGGTCCATGCCGCCAAGGTCGCCACCGAGTTCCGTCAGAAGTTCAATAAGGATGTGGTTATTGATATATTCTGTTATCGTCGCTTTGGTCATAATGAGGGAGATGAGCCTGCATTTACGCAGCCGCTTATGTATAAGAAGATAGCTAAACAGGAAACAACGCGCTCTAAATATGCTGCTCAATTAATTTCTGAGGGTGTTATTGATGAAGCAGAATCAGCTAAGATTAAGGCTGATTTTATAGCGGAACTGGATGATGCATTTGATGCGGTTAATAATTATAAGCCAAATGAAGCAGATTACCTTGCAGGATCTTGGAGTGGTTTGAAAGTTGCAGAAGGTGATGAGCGCCGCGGGGAAACATCTATCTCTGATGAAAATTTGCAGAGCATTGGTAGTGTTATTACTACTGTTCCTGAGAGTTTTGCAATTAATAAAAAATTGCAGCGCGTAGTTACTGCGAAAGCGAAGATGCTAGAAAGTGGCGAAGGTTTTGACTGGGCAATGGCTGAGGCTATGGCATTTGGAACACTGCTTGAAGATGGTTTTGCGGTTAGATTATCAGGCCAAGATGTTGGGCGTGGTACGTTCTCACACCGTCATGCGATTTGGTATGATCAGGAAAATGAAGATAAATATATCGCGCTTCAACATATAAAAGAAGGGCAGCCGAAATTTGAAGCTCATGATAGTCCGCTGTCCGAGATGGCTGTGCTTGGCTTTGAGTATGGTTTTTCACTGGCTGATCCGAAAACTCTTACAATCTGGGAAGCGCAATTTGGTGATTTTGCCAATGGCGCGCAAGTGATGATTGATCAGTTTATTTCATCTGGTGAGAGTAAGTGGCTGCGTATGTCAGGGCTTGTTTTATTGCTTCCACATGGGCATGAAGGTCAGGGGCCTGAGCATTCATCGGCGCGATTAGAGCGCTTCTTACAGCTTTGTGGTGATGATAACTGGCAGATTTGTAACTGCACGACACCTGCGAATTATTTCCATGTTTTGCGTCGTCAGATGCATCGTGATTTCCGTAAGCCTCTTGTTATTATGACGCCTAAATCATTGTTGCGCCATAAATTAGCGGTATCTGATGCAGATATGTTTACAGATGGTAGCACCTTCCATCGCGTACTTTGGGATGATGATCGTGATATTTTGGCTAAAGACTCTAAGATTAAGCGAGTAGTTCTATGCAGTGGTAAGGTTTATTATGATTTACTTCAGGAACGCCGTGATCGCAAAATAGATGATATAACAATATTGCGCCTTGAGCAGCTATACCCATTCCCGTCAAAAGCATTGGCTATGGAGCTTAAATCGTTTAAGAATGCAGATGTTGTTTGGTGTCAGGAAGAGCCAAAAAACCAAGGTGCATGGAGCTTTGTTGATCCGTGTATTGAGGAAGTTCTTGGCGGGCTTGGTAATAAGACAAAGCGCGCTAAATATGCTGGTCGCGTGGCTGCTGCTGCTCCTGCAACTGGCTTGCATTCTCGCCATGTGGCTGAGCAGGCGGCGTTGGTTGATGAAGCGCTTAGTGTTTAGGTTGTGAATGCCCGCAACAAATTTGATCCATCAATATATTTTATAGCCGATTCGTCTGTATGTGGCGGGCGGAGCGTTGAAGATATTGTTTTATCTGCTGTGCGCGGTGGAGCAACGATGGTGCAGATCCGCAATAAAGTTGATGGGCTGGATGTTGTTGAAGAGCAAGCGCTGTCTATAAAGGAAGGTTTAGCCGATTCAAAAGTTCCGCTCATAATTAATGATCATGTTGAGCTGGCGGTGAAAATCGGCGCTGATGGCGTGCATATCGGGCAGGGTGATATGAGCCCTGAAAAGGCTCGCGCTCTTATTGGTGACGATATGATATTGGGGCTTACCGCTTATACGCGAGAGCATTATGATGCGATTGACCATGATATCGTTGATTATATCGGGACGGGGCCATTTTATGCCACTTTAACCAAACCAGATAAACCAGTGATAGGCTCGCAAGGGTTTAGGGAATTGGCTAAAGATTCGCCTGTTCCTGTGGTCGCAATTGGCGGGATAACTCCTGAAAATACGGAGGCAGCAATAAAGGCTGGAGCAGCGGGCGTTGCGATGATGCGCTCAATCTCAGAATCTCCTGATCCAGAAGCCGCAGCGCGTAGCTTTACTTCTGCGGTGGTAGCGGCTAGGGTTTCAAAATGATGTAGTGTTCTTGATTTTTGATTACACTAGGCAGCCGAGGCGAATAAAATTTTAGCGTATTATCATACGTGAATTTTATGAGACCGAAGGATAACGACGTGTAAGTGAAAATGAAGAACACTATACCGAACATACTAACAATTGCTGGTTCAGACCCATCGGGCGGAGCGGGGATACAGGGTGATCTCAAAACATTCGCCGCGCTTGATTGCTATGGCATGGCGGTGATAACTGCGCTTACCGCGCAAAACACACTTGGAGTGCGTAGTGTTATAGATGTTCCTGCGCGTTTTGTTGGTGATCAGATATCAGCTATTTTTGAAGATATAGAGGTTACGGCTGTCAAAATTGGGATGCTGGCAAACGCAGAAATTATAGAGGATGTGGCCGATTCTTTAGAAAAGTTTGCGCCTAAAAATATCGTGCTAGACCCTGTTATGCTGTCGAGTAGTGGCGCGTCATTGCTGGATAGTGACGCGGTTGGAGTAATGAAGGAGCGGCTGATTCCGCTTTGCACTGTCTTAACGCCGAATATTCCAGAAGCCGAGAAACTATCACGCCGATCTGTGATTGATATGGAAGTTGCAGCGCAGGGCTTGTTAGAGCTTGGTTGCAGAGCGGCTTACCTCAAGGGCGGGCATTTAAAAAGTGAAATTGCGCGCGATGTGTTGGTCTATGGTGGAGGGGTGGAAATGTTTGAAGCTCCAATGATTGATACACAAAATACGCACGGAACAGGTTGCACATTATCATCTGCGATAGCCGCTTACCTTGGGTTGGGGTATGATTTGCCTGAGGCTTGCGGGCGCGCAAAAACCTTCCTGAGTGCGGCACTATCACATGCGGATCAGTTAAATGTCGGGCATGGTAATGGCGCGTTAAATCATGGGTATAAAGATGAATGAATTTGAGATGATAGAGCGTTATTTTCTGCCCTTATCTATGGGGAGGGCAGAGGTTGCGGGCTTTAAAGATGACGCGGCGGTGCTTGAAATCGCGCAAGGTCGCGAGCTTGTAATTACCAGCGATACTCTTAATGAGGGTGTGCATTTTATGATTAGCGAATCAGCTAGAAATATAGCTCATAAGGTTTTGCGGGTTAATTTATCTGATTTAGCGGCGATGGGGGCTGAACCTTTATCTTATCAGCTTAATATGGCGTTTCCTGAAAGGCCTGATGAGAGCTGGCTCGCGGAGTTTTCAGCGGCCTTATTAGCGAATAACGTGGAGTTTGGTGTATTTTGCTCGGGCGGTGATACGACTAGCATTAAAGCTAGTGGCTTGTCGATATCAATTACTGCGCTTGGCACTGTGCCAAGGGGCAGGGCTGTTCGGCGTGGCGGTGCTGGGGCTGGTGATTTGATTGTTCTTACTGGCGCGATT